>SXUH01000450.1 GCA_005791855.1 Bdellovibrionales bacterium | reverse complement strand
GATGCAGGAAATCACTGTCATTGGAATGCATGAGCTGCTTCCTCTTGTTCTAGCGGAGACACCGGCCGGAGTCGCAGCTCCAGGCTGAAGACGGCCCCGGAGTCCGAGTCTTCGATCCGGATCGATCCCCCGTGGGCGCTGACGATTCCCTTCGAGATGAAGAGCCCGAGGCCCGTGCCGGGGTGCGTGTGGTGGTCCCCTTGATAGAACTTCGTGAACACTTTCTCCCGGTCCCCGGGCCGGATCCCCGGGCCCTCGTCGCGGACCCGGAAGGTCACGAGCTCACCTTCGCACCGGACCTCGAGGGTGACGGTCCCCGAAGCCGGGGAGAACTTGATGGCGTTCGAGAGGAGGTTGGTGAGGAGCTGGAGGAGCCGATGGAAGTCGAAGACGCGCGGAGGCTCGTCCTCCGCTCCGGTCCGCCTGACGAGAGTGACGTCCTTCTTCGCGGCGTCCTTCTCCACGGACCGGATCGCCTGGTCGATGAGGCGGCCGAGGTCCGAGGCCTCGGGCTTTAAGGTGAAGGTTCCTTGCTCGATCCTCGAGGCGTCGAGGAGGTCGTCGATGAGGAAGCTCATCTGGTCGACGGCGTTGGTGACGTACTGGCTGTACTTCGTCGCCTTCTCCTGCTCCGGGACGAGCCGCGAGAGCATCTTCGCGGCCATGGCGATCGCAGACAGGGGCCCCCGGAGGTCGTGGGAAACCAGCGCCAGCATGGTCTCCCGCGACCGGGCGAGCTCCAGGCTGAGGTCTCGCTCGGAGTTCGAAGAGCGGAGCGCCTCTCGGAGGTGGGCCACGAGGTAGCACGTCAGCCAGCCGAAGCTGACGTAGAGGACGACCCGGAGCACGCTCGGGAACGAGTCCAGGATGAAGCCCCGGGGCTCGACGAAGAAGTAGTCCACCACCAGCGCCTCCGCGAGCGAAGCCAGGAGACCGGGGACGAGGCCCCCGAACGCGGCGGCGATGATGGAGCTCGCGAGGTTCACCGAGTAGAGGTGGCCCTCCGGGTAGGCCCGGTCGAGGGAGTAGGTGACGATCACCGAGCCGGCGACGACGGCCGCGGTGATGGCCAGGCGGTGGGCGAGAGACCGCTCGCGCAGGATGAGACCGAGGAGCTTCCGGTTCGTGGCCGTCCTCTCTCTAAACGAAGCTCGTGCATCCATTGGCGCCCCTCCTGGTCCAAGATGTTGATGGCTCGTCTTAAAACTCTAGCGTCCCGGCGCTGACTTTTTGTAATAGAAAATAATGAATTCCTACCCTCTGAAAAAACGATGCTCCCGGTTAGAACAGCACTCCCGTGAGCCACATCCCAAGGCTCGAGGTCTCCCGGCTGAGGCCCTTCCCGTCGAAGGGCCAGGTCTGGACGAAGACGTACGTGCTAAGCATCTTACTCAGGATTATGGTCGGGCCCACGGTCCAGGACGTGGGCCAGCGCTTGAGGTAGGTCGGAGCGCTCTCGACGAACTGCCGGAACTGGAGGTCGAGGCCACTCCGAAGGCCGAAGCGATCGCTGATCGCGTAGTTGATCGTCGGGAACGCCTGGAGGATGGCCCGGGGTTTCTCCCCCGGGTCCCGGCCCGCGAGCAGCCACTCGGGTTCGACCGCCTGGTCGTCCCGGTAGAAGAAGATCCGTGGAGAGAGGACGGTGTAGAGAGACCAGCGCGGGTCGAGGTTCCAGGTCAGGCCCGCGAAGAGGCCCGGGTTGAAGAGGACGGTCCGCGCGCGGGCGTCCCGGCCATTGAGCTCCGGGACGTCGGTGTTCACGGCGCCGGAGAGGTTCCAGCTCTCTCCCTTGAGGAGAGTGCCGCTGACCCCGGCCCGGAGGCCCTGGAACCGCCACTCGTTCTCCTGTGTGTGGATGAGCTCGAGCCGGTTCTGCAGGTCCAGGCTGTAGGTGTCGTTCAGCTTATACTTGACCGAGACGAGGTTGAACAGGGAGAGGCCCGTGTCGAGGGGCCTTGCGAGTTCGTTCTTTCCGGTGAGGCCGTCTTCCAGGGAGGGCCCCTCCCAGAAGCTGAAGTAGTTCATCCCGAAGCGCTCCGCGAGCTTCCGCAGACTCCCCTCCTTCACCGTCGCGGTGGTGGAGAGGCCAACCTGGGCGTGGGAGCTGAAGCTTGTGAGGCCAAGGGAGAGGATGAAGAGGGAGACCAGTGTCCATCTGAGATTCCGGACTTCGACGCTTGATTTTTTCATGCGAACTCCTTTTCCGACTACGCTAAGCCAGATCGGGGGTCGAGGGCCAATGGTTAAATACGACGAAGTTCATCGTCTTTTGCGATCGACCTCGGCCTGGAGCTGGATTCGTTTTTACAAACCAAGATCGTGATTTTATCGATTTCATGGATCCTTCTCCGGAGACTAAGATAGAGGAAAGTCCCGGTGGGAGAGTCCGCCGGGGAAAGGAAGTGCCGTGAGACTCGTGTTGTGTTTTCTCCTGTCCGTCGTGTTCGGGGCCTGCGCTCACTCGGAGGGGAGGATGGGAGGATCGGAGCAGAAGGGGGAGGGCCTCCACCGCTCGCCCCTGGACGTCATCCGCCTCCGGCACGGAGTCCGCAACTAGGTAGGGCCTTCCCAAGGAGGTTGCGCATGGACCGGCCACTCAACTTTCACCATCTCCACTACTTCCGAGTCATCGCCGAGGTCATGGGGATCGCCGAAGCCGCCCGGATCCTGGGGGTCGGGAGCTCGACCTTGAGCGCCCAGCTGCGGGTGTTCGAAGCGGACCTCGGAGTCACCCTCTTCCACCGACAAGGAAAGCGGCTCGAACTCACTCCGGAGGGCCGCATCGTCCTCGAGCACGCGAGGTCGATCATGGCTGAAGGGAAGGACCTGCGGCGTCGGCTCAAGAGCCACGAGCTCCGGAGGGACCTCCACCTCGTCGTGGGCTCGGACGTCCCGGCGGAGTCGCTCTCGACGGTCCTCGAGTCGGCCCTCAAGCTCGGTCTCAACTCCGTGCAGGTCGAACGGGTCCTCGGCACGAGTTCCGCCGTCCTCCTCGGCCGACGGTACGATGCGGCCCTCTTCGTGAACCCGTTGCCCGAGCGCGGGTACCGCGAGGTCACCCTCTCGGAGCATCCGCTCCGGGTCTGCGAGGCGAGGGCAACGTCTCCCACGGAAGCCGTCCGAGTCTTCGTCCTCCCTCCCCGCGAATCACCGCGACGACTCCCGGTCCAAGAGTGGTTAAAGAGAGCGGGGGTGGAGCCGAAGTTCACGGTGGAGATCAACGAGGTCCTCCCCGTTCGCCTCCCCCGGATGGTCACGGTCACGTTCTCACCTCACGTGCCGACGGACCACCAGGAGATCTCGGTCATCGACGGGTACCGCGAGAGAGTTTGTCTCCTCGCACCCGCCAGGTACCAGGACCCGAAGGTAAAAGAATTCTTTGGCCAGTTTCCTGACGACGGGAAAGCATGAATGGTTCGCATAAAGCGGACGAAGCTTAAGTTTGCAGCGGGGAAGGGTTAGAGTAATGTGTGCCATGGAGACGCTCATCGAATCACCACTCTTCCATGCCCTGGCCCTGGCACTGAAAGACTCCGCGATAATCCTCATTGACCGTCAAGGAAAGATCCTCACCTGGAGCGAAGGTGCGGCCCACCTCTGCGGCTTCACCGCGGAGGATGTGACCGGAGAGCACTACGGATTTCTGTTCACCCCCGTGGACAAGGCCTCGGGCCTTCCGGCGTTAGAACTCGAAGCCGCCCTGAGCACTCGCTTCACCGTCTTCGAAACCGTGCGACTCCGGAAGGGGGGACAGGTGTTCCGTGGACGGGTCACCCTCGCGGCCATCTTCGACGCTCACGGAACCCATTCTGGGTTTCTCAACGTCATCCAGGATCTCTCCGGAACCGTCCGGTCCCGCGAAAGGCTAGAGGAAGCGGTGGATCTGCGAGACGAATTCCTCGCCGTCGCCTCCCACGAGCTCCGGACACCGCTGACGTCCCTCAGGCTCGCGACCGATCTCTATCTTCGGAAGACGCCGGATCCCCACCACCAGTTTGCGAGTAAGGTCGCCCGGTCGGTGGACCAGCTGACTCGGCTGGTGGAGGACATGCTCGACGTCTCCCGGATCGACCGGGAGCGGTTTTCGATCGAGCCGAGCCCCGTGGGCCTGGGCCAGTTACTCTCGAGAGTCGTCTCGGAAGCTGTCCCGCTCTTCGAAGCGGAGGGGAAGGCTCCCCCGGAGCTTGAGCTCGAGCCGGGAACCTTCGAGGGCCATTTCGATCCGATCCGCCTGGAGCAGGTGTTTACGAATCTGCTGGTGAACTCCCTCCGGCACGCAGACGGGAAGGGGGTCCGGGTTCTGCTCCGGCGGGAAGGAAGAACCGCGGTCCTCGACTTCTCCGACCAGGGCCCTGGGATCTCCGGACCAGACGCCGAGAAGGTCTTCGGTCGCTTCGACCGCGGGAGCAAGCGAAAGGGCGCGAGGGGAATGGGTCTGGGCCTCTACATCAGTAAGCAGATCATCGAAGCGCACGGGGGGACCATCCGGGCGGAGGCTCCAGCGAAAGGAACCCTCGTCCGCATCACCCTCCCGCTTCGGTAGGTCGCCCGGGGCTCGCTCACCGTTCGCGCACGTCCATGGGGCGTTCGAAGTTGACGCCGGAGGCTTCTCCGGAGTGCCTGCCTTCGAAGGAAGAACAGGAGACGAGGAGAACCGCGAGGATCAGAACGAGTGAGTGAGACATAAGTACTCCACAAGATTTTAAAGGATGCTGTGAGTTGATCTTAGCAGAGACGCGGACTTGATAAAATTAGATTTATACTATGTCTTGTGACGGTTTAGGCGATGCAGGGAGGCCTGGGGCAGGCCACGCTCGAAGGAGCATGGCCTGGAGGAACCTTAGTAGCGTCGAGTGTTTTCTCGTGGGGCAACGGGCTTGGCTTCGGAGACGTTCATCTGACGTCCTTCGAACTCCGTACCGTTGAGCCCCTGGATCGCGTCCGCCGCTTCCGAGCTCGAGGACATTTCTACGAAGCCGAAGCCCTTGCTGCGATTGGTATCGCGGTCGAGGACCACTCTCGCGGAGCTTACCGTTCCGAACTGAGAGAACTTTTCTGAGAGGGCGTCGTTGCTAACTGAGTAACCGAGGTTACCGACATAAATTTTCTGACTCATTGTGAGCCTCCGATGTAAACATGTCACTGGATGTGACAAAAGTATTTTTATTAGTAAGGAGTGAGCGGCGAATTGGTTTGGGCTTTGGAAAAAGGAATCTGAGATAAAAACTAATAGCAGTTAGTTGGAAACAGATAGGTCGAGTATAGGAGGAAACGGCGATCCGAACCAGTAATATTCTTCGATCCGAAAAAAAATATGAGGAATCCGTACGAAATTAGGGCGTTGGAGCGTGCTCCCGGCGGAGGATGCCCATGATGATCTTATCAGAGAACTTGTTGTTCCTGTGGAAGGCCTCGCGCATCCTCCCTTCGCAGCGGAAGCCAGCTCTTTCGTAGGCCCGGAGCGCACCGGGATTGTCGCTGGAGGCGGTGAGGAAGATGCGGTGGAGTCCGAGCTCGGCGAACCCCAGGTGCACGATCTCCTTGGTCACGGCGGAGGCGATCCCCTTCCCCCAGGAGGTCCGGTCTCCGATGAGGATGAAGTACTCCCCGTTGCCGTCGATCTCGTTGAGGCCCGCGATGCCGGCGTAGCCGATGAGCTGGTCGCTCTGCCGATCCACGATCCCGAGTTGGAATGCCTTCGCGTCGTCCAGGGTCGACTGGAACCACTCGGTGACCTGCGCCTCGGTGGAGATCCGGTGGAACTTCGTCATCGAGTAGCGGATGACTTCGGGATCGGAGACCCAGGCCTTGAAGGACCTTAGATCCGCGGGCCTTAAGGGACGGAAGTAGGTCGCGCCCGCCGGCGGGAGCTTGGACGAGAGATGCCGGAGTAGAGTTCCGAGGGTCGCGGAGTCGACGGTCTCCGGGTCCTGGGTGCTGAGGG
>SXUH01000449.1 GCA_005791855.1 Bdellovibrionales bacterium | reverse complement strand
GAGTTCGGAGGAGAGCTTGGAGTAGAAGTAGTGGGCGCGGGCGTCGTCTCGGGACTTGAACCTGGATTCGTAGCTGGCCTTCGCCGCGAAGGTCCGCCGGATCCCGAGGTCCCTCAGCGCGTAGAGAGTGAGGGTCTTCTGGATCTTCCCGAAGTAGAGGAAGAGGAGGTACTCGAGCACCGGCTCCCGCTCCTGGACGATCCACCCGTCCAGGAGCGAGGGCTCAAGGCCCGCGAGGTCTCGGAGCCTTTCCAGCGCGGCTTCGACGAGCCTCGGCTTGGCCCAGGAGCGCTTGACGGTCCCGTCGACCCGCTGGAGGAGCGCCAGGAGCTTTTCCTTCGGAAGGAGCTCGACGATGGCCGCGAGATCCAGGGCCCCGGCGGACCGGATGAAGGCCTTCGACCGAAGCTCCGCGAACGATCCGTCGACGTCCGCGATCTCTTCGTAGGAGAAGGTCTCCCGGTGGAAGTGGAGCCCCTTCCGGTTCACCAGCCGGATGTAGCAGCACTTCGCGTCCTCGGAGAGCCCGCCGAAGTCGCTGAGGAACGCCCGGTGCTCGGCCTCGAGCAGGGGAAGGTAGCTCGTCCGGAGGATCGAGAGGAACTCTTCGAAATGCGCGAGGTAGTACTTCGGGGGGAGGATGATTTCTGTTTTCATGCAATCATTCTTTCTAGCACACCGTGGACAGATACTCAATTCCAGGTCTATGCTTAAGGGACCAGGGAGGCCCCATGCAACCCTTACTTGACGAGAGGGATTGGAAGCAAAAAGCTCACCTAAACCCGCACGGGTACTACGACCTTAAGACGCGGGATACCCGAGCGGTTCCCGTCCGGCTTTTCCTGACCCCCGCCCTCCTCGACGCCGCCGAAGCCACCCTCTACCGACAGATCGTCAACGCCACCGCCTTCCCCGGCACGAGGATGGTCGCCATCACGCCCGACACGCACTACGGGTACGGCGTCCCGGTGGGGAGCGTCCTGCTCACAGACGCCAAATCTGGGGCCGTGGCGATGGGTCCCGTGGGCTACGACATCGGCTGCGGGATGATGAGTGCCCAGAGCTCGGTCCCCGCGGAGGAAGCCACCCCCGAGAAGCGGCTGCGGTTCAACCAGGCGGTCATGGAACGCGTGGAGCTCGGAACCGGCGGGAAGAGTCTCCGGCTGGGAAACCTGTCCAGTAGGGAATTCGAGAACCTCGTCCGCGGGGGCGCGGAGTACTACGTGGAAAAATACGGCGCGAGCTTCGACCGCTCCAAGGCCGAGCGCCACCGGATCCCGGTGGACGACGACTGGCAGATCCCCTGGGGCGGGAGAGGTCGACCGGAGCGCGGGGTTTCCCAGCTCGGGAGCCTCGGCGGCGGAAACCACTTCATCGAACTCCAGCGCTCGGAGACGACGGGGACGCTCTTCGTCCAGGTCCACACCGGTTCCCGCGGCTTCGGCCACGGCCTCGCGACGAACTACTTCGACCTCGCCCGAGCGGAGAGGCCCGAGCTGGGGACCGACATCGACCTGGGGTACTTCACTCCGGAGTCGGAGCACTACCGGAGCTACCTGAACGCGGTCGCCGCGGGCGGGAACTTCGCCATCCTGAACCGGCTCATCATCTACGAGCAGATCGCCCAGGCCTTCTTCGAAGTCTTCCACGCTCGCCTGAGTCTGATCTACGAGATCAGCCACAACCTGGTCCAGAAGGAAACGCACCCGGAGTTCGGGCAGGTGCTCGTCCACCGCAAAGGCGCCACCCGGGCGTACCCGGCCGGGCACCCGGCCCTCCACAATACGCCGTGGGAGAAGACCGGCCATCCGGTGCTCATCCCTGGAAGCAACAAGGACTGGAGCTACATCCTGCGCCCGCTGCCGGACGCCTTCCGCAGCGGCTACTCCGTCAACCACGGCGCGGGCCGCCGGCTCTCCCGGGGCGAGGCCATCCGCACCCTCAGCCAGAAGGCCATCGACGAGGAATACAAGCGGGAAGGGATCCTCGTGAACACCGACGGCGTGGTCCCCATTGACGAATCCTCCGGGTGCTACAAGAGTTCGGAGGAAGTGATCAAGGCCGTCACCGGGGCGGGTCTCGCAACGGTCGAGCACCGGCTCTGGCCCCTCTCTTCCATCAAGGGAGTGGACGAGAGGTCCGCGAACCGGAGGACGAAGAAAAAGAAACGCTCGAGTAATCATTACTGAAGACTTAAGCTTTCTTAGAGGGAGGCTCAAGATTTGTTAATCCCTCCTCCCGGCGTTGAGAAGTAGTAGCTTTCGTCCTAAGATGAAAGTATGTAGAGGCTCGTATGAAAACCTACCTACGAAAACTAGACGCCGCCGAACTCCGCCACCTCACCACTCTGAGAGACCCGAAGCTCCTGGACGACGACGCTCCCATCTTCTGTCTCGGCGAGGTCACAAAAGAAGTCCCCATCCTGGTCGAGGGCCAGATCACCATCCTCAAGGACAACGAAGACTGCCTCCTCGTCACGCCGGGGTACGCGCTTGGCCTCACCCAGCTCCTGAGTAACCAGCCCTGCGCCCTCCGGTGCAGGCCCCGGAACGCGAAGGTCATCCTCGCCCGGAGCGCGGACTTCGACGAGACGGACGACCGGTCCTTCTACAAGGTCCTCGGGAAGTGGTTCTCCCCTAGGGGATGAACCGGGTGTTCGTATCGTGTCCGGTGGTGTCGATGACTTCCCCTTCGGAGATCGGAGTCTGCCGGGAGTTCCGGAAGTTCGGATTTTCTTCTAGCTTCTTCCCCTCCGTCCGGTCCTGGCCTTCCCTCACGCTGGACGTGCTCCGGCCCTCGTCGTCCATGCGCTGCTGGGTCTCCTCCTGGGTCATGGCGCCGGTGAGTTCGAAGTCCCTCGTGGTGTCGGTGCCGAGGGCGAGGCCCGGTAAGCCCAGGAGCAGAGTTCCGAGGGTCATGGCTTTTAGAGTCTTCATAGATCGCCTCCTAAAAATGTTCGACTCCCGTCGAATTTTCGGATCACCTTAGGATACCGTGTTCAGCGGCCATGTCGGTGAGAATTTTTCCTTAATTAAAGAAGCCCAAGTAAGTGCGTAGGGATTCGATAAAGGTTAACTTCATTTTACGAGTGCATGAAGTCTGAACGAAAATTGATTTTAGACCCCTGACCGGCGGGGGGAAACAAGGATGACACGATGGAATCCCAGGAAACTGCGGCCTCACGGATCGAACGCAGAAAAGACGAGATCATCGACCTCTGGAAGACGGAGGTCCTGGAGAAGCTCCCGGCGGCGAAGTACCTCAGCGGCGAAACCCTGGTGGATTCGCTCCCGTACTTCCTCGACGACCTCTCCACCATCCTCACCAAGGACGCCCGGGGACTGCACGTCGGGTACCGCGACCTCGAGGAGATGGCCCGGGACCACGGCCGGATGCGGGCGGAGGTCCGGGAGTACAGCCTCGACCAGCTGATCGCCGAGTACGAGATCCTGAAGACCCTCCTCTTCGTGGAGACGTCGCTGGAAACCATCCAGGGCAACGGGGAGACCAAGATCATCATCCTCGACTCCATCCTCCGCTCCATCACCTTCGCCACCCGGGGCTACACCGAGGCCCTCCACCACAAGCACACCGAGGGCGAACGCCACTGGGAGAAGAAGCTCACCCACGAGAGCATGGAACGGAAGAAGCTCGAGGCCACGTTGGACTACCTCCCCGCGGGGGTCGTCATCCTCGAGAAGGACTCCGGACAGATCGTCTTCTTCAACCGGACCGCGCGCAAGCTCTGCGGGAGCGAGAAGCTCTTCGAGCCCACGGGCTACGGCGAGAGCTTCTACGCCACGGACACGCAGGGCGAACTTCTGGACCCGCAGGACCTGCCCCAGGTCCGAGTGCAGCGAGGGGAGAAGCTCAAGAGCTTCGAGCTCAACTGGCACTGCAACGGGAAGGCGGTGCGGCTCCTCTTCCAGTCCGAAATCCTCCAGCCCATCGGCGACGGCTCGTCGCGGATCCTCCTGGTCTTCCAGGAAGCCTCCGAGGCCACCGAGACCATCCGCTCGGGGCACCTCATCCAGGAATCCTTCGCCCGGGAGATCACCAGCGACCTGCGCAAGCCACTGGCGGCGGCGAAGTTCAACGCCGAAGCCCTGGAGCGCGCGAAGCCGGAGCACCTGACCTTCCGCTACACCAAGAAGATCATCGAGAGCGTCGACCAGGCCGACGACATGATCCGCGACATCATCGACGCCAACAAGATGTTCAGCGGCGAGAAGCTCAGCTTCACGGCGGAGCACCTCGAGCTCAACGAGGAGACCTCCCGGGTGGTGAGCCGGCTCATCTCCATCTACGGGGACCGCTTCATCATCAACTCGAACAAGGAGTACTTCGGCCACTGGTCCGTCCAGGCGCTCCGGCGGGTCATCGAGAACCTCCTCCTGGTCTCCCTGAAGTTCGGAGACCGGTACGCGCCGATCCTCATCTCCATGAGCGACGACGGGCCCCAGGTCGTCCTGAGCGTCCACTGCACCGGAGCGTTCATCAAGGAAGAGGACCTGGGGGAGCTCTGGACCGACGTGAAGAAATGGGGGATCGGGCTCCCGCTGGTGAAGGGGCTCGCCGAAGCCCAGGGCGGGACCGTGACGGTGGAGAGCGCCGAAGGGAAGGGGACGACCTTCAACGTCGTCCTTCCGCGGACCATCCCGATCCAAGGACAGATGAAAACCGATCTGCCTCTTAGCAGGCAAGTGCTATAACCAGGGAGGATATATGCCAGACAATAAGGCCAACCGAGCTCCGAGAGATGCTCAGCGAATCAACGTCAATGAGGACTACGAGATCAAATACTGGACGGAGAAGTTCAAGGTCAGCAAGGAAAGACTGATCAAGGCCGTGAGCCAGGCCGGAGTCATGGTCGAAGACGTGAAAAAACTCCTGAGCAAGGGCTAGACATTCCCTTCTGCCTGCTCCTCCGGAGCAGGCAGTTTTCTTACTGCTTCTAACTTCTTTGCGCGCGGCAACCGGCGAATCTTTACCTTAACCAAATTCATCGATCCTCACAGTGGTTTAACTTTCTTTAATTGGCCCGAGTAGATATCTTTCCATGGTCAATTTTTCTTCAAGGATACGCAATGAACCATCATACCGCAGTGTGGGCCCTGTTCGATGAGAGGAGTTCCCTCGAGCGGGCCCTCGAGGCCCTGAACTTCAATGGCTTTAGCTACTCCGACATCTCCGTCATCCTCCCCACGGATCACGAGACCAGCGACTATAAGAAATCCTCGGCGATGCTCATCGGCGCGGGGGCCCTTCCCCTGCCGGGCCTCGGTGCTCTGGTCGCCGCCGGGCCAATCATGGCGGCCCTGGGAGCTGCGGGCGCCGCTGGGATGGAGAAGGAAATCTCGAAGAGCCTGGTGGAGCTGGGCCTTCCGGAGAACCAGGCCTGTCTCTACGAATCCCTGCTTCGAGAAGGCCGCATGCTCCTCTCGCTCAACGTGTACAACCAGGAAGCCGCCATGAAGGCGAAGGATCTCCTGGAGTCCTGTGCGGCTTCCGAGATCACCGGCACCCCCGAGACCTTGAACTTCTTCCCAAGTTTCCCCGGAGCTCCGGCGCTCGAAGGAAGTTTTTCGCAGGCTTAGGGCCCGGGCGAAATTTGCCTACTACCGGGGTGAGGAAAACCTGACAAAATGGGTGGATGAGAACTCTCTGCACTCTTCTCATCCTCCTCTGCCTCTCGGCCTGTAACCAGGGCTCGGACTTCGCCTCCACGCTTCCGGACGATCTCCCCGCGCTGGTGGATGCTCCCGCCTTCACCGCCCAGGAGTTCACCCTCGAACTCATCCAGCTCATCAACGACCACCGGGCGGACCTGGGACTTCGGCCCCTGATCTTAAGCGACGAAGTTTCCCTCCTCGGGAAGACCCACAGTGACCGGATGGCGAGCGGGGTAGTGGGTTTGGGCCACGAAGACTTCAGCGACCGCTGCGCCGAAGCTTCGGACTTCCTCGGCGGGGGTTCCACCTGTGCGGAGAACGTGGCCATGGGCCAGAGCTCAGCGGATGAAGCCTTCGCCTCGTGGATGCGGTCTCCCTCCCACCGGCAGAACATCGAGCGGGCCGACCTCACCCACACCGGGATCGGGTACGCCGAGAGTGCGTCCGGGACCCTCTTCTGGACACAGATCTTCATCGGGATCTGAGGGACCTGTCTAATCTTTCGACACTTCTCCCTCCGGGACCGCGCCGACTGTCAACTTTATGAAGAGCGGGGTCCGAGGCCCTCTGTGGTATAATCCCTTGGATGGACCCCATGACCTATTACACCACCACCCTCGGGACGGCCTTCAGTAAGATTGGCCCGGTGATCCTTTTCATCGTCGTCGGCTACGTCGCCTTCATCAAGCTCCCGTTCCTCTTCTACTTCAAGGTCGTGACCAGCCAGAAGGAAGCTTCGCTGCAGGACCCGGGGACCCAGGCCTTCGGTCCGAAGGACACCGACCTCTTCCTCGAGGGCCAGAAGAAACCGGAGCCCGCGCAGGAGAAGGCAAGGCCCCAGCAGAGGGCCTCCGAGGAGTCGGCCCGGAGGAGGAAGCCGGCGGCCGAAGAGACGCAGTCCCACCGGAAGGAAGAACAGAAGAAGAGAGAGGAACCGCGGAAGGAAGCCCGGAAGCCCGACCCGTCGCCGGAGTCGCTCTTCGACCTCCGGCCCGGACAGGCCTACTCTAAGAAAGAGCTCAAGAAGAAGTACCACGACCTCCTCAAGGCCAACCATCCGGACAAGGTCGCCTCTCTCGGGGGCGACCTCCGGACACTGGCGGAGAAGCGGACCAAGGACATCAACATGGCCTACGAGAAGCTCCGGAACCGGGCTTCCTGATCAGTCCCGGAAGGTCCACGCGAGGATCCGGCTGCGCTTCTGTCCCTGCGCCATTTCGATGATCCGCGAGTCCCGGACCGCCGCCGACCGGAGGAGCCGCTGGAACACGGGGAGGTTGGATTCCTTGGAGACCAGGGTGGTGAACCAGCGGATGCGGTCCCGGAACTCCGAACTCTCTTTGACCATCCTGGAGATGAAGGCCAGCTCTCCTCCCGGACACCAGAGCTCCGTCGCCTTCCCGCCGAAGTTGAGCTCGGTGGTGAGGTCCTTCCCGAGACTCTTCCACTTCCGGAGAGTGCCCTTCGCGGCGTCCTGGGGGGAGGCGTGGAACGGAGGATTACACATGGAGGCGGCGAAGGAATCGCCGTCGTCCACCACGCCCGTGAAGATGCGGTCCGGGTGCGGCTGGAAGCGCAGAGTGATGGCCCGCCGGAGGCCCTCGTCGGAGCCGATGATCTTCTCCGCCCACCGGAGGGCCCGGGGGTCGATGTCCGTGGCGACGAAACTCCAGCCGTAGATCTTCACTCCGAGCAGCGGGTAGATGCAGTTCGCTCCCGTGCCGATGTCCAGCACCCGCCGGGCCCCGTCTCCCAGGAGGTCCGCCAGGGGGTGGACGTAGTCCGCTCGTCCCGGCACCGGCGGGCAGAGATGGTTCTCCGGAACGTCCCAGGACTCCACGCCGTAGAAGCGCCTGAGGAGGGTCTGGTTGAAGACCTTCACCGCCCGGGAGTCGGAGAAGTCGATGGCGCGGGCTCCGTACTTGTTGACGTAGACGAAGGCCTTGAGCTCCGGCGAAACCCGGAGGAGGTCACCGAAGTCGTAGCCGTTTCTATGAAGGTTTCTCTGGTGCAGGCCGGGCTTTGCTTCCATCTAGTTCAGGAGGGTGCAGTAGTAGCTGTCGTCCGTTCCGTCGGCGCCGCTCACGGCGACGTTCCCGCGGGCTTCGCCGGCGAGGAGGGCCTTCTCGACCTGGAGGTCGAAGATCTTCCCCTTGAGCCGGAAGCTCCCGAAGCGAGCGCGGCCCGGGTAGACCGGAGCCCAGTCGTTGTGGAGCCCGCGGTGGATCCGGGGTTTGATCGTGGTGCCGAGGTCGCTGGAGGAGAGCGCCGCTTTCTGGTTGGACACGGTGAGGACCAGCTCCCGCCCGGCGATCCCGGACATCTCACAGCGGTAGACGTTGGAGAAGGCCCCGCGGAAGCGAGACGGTTTGGCGGAAGCGGTGTAAACGTAGCCGAGGGCGAGCACGCTAAAACTCATCGATCCCATGGCTATGATTTTCATCTGCTTTTTCATACGGGCGCAGTGATAAACCCAATCAGATTTTTGGTCAAACGCGAATCCCGGGACGGCCGCCTAACCTGTAAAAATTGCAAACCCATCCCCCGGGAATCACAGCTGGGCTATAGTCCCGCATCTTCTTAGAGAGGTAACCTTTGCACAAGCTCCAGCTGCAGCTCTTCATCGTCACCCTCGTCTGCATCCTCTGCATCGAGCGCGCCTTCTCCGACGTCGGGGCGTTCAGGAAGAAGGTCCAGCAGGAGATCGTCAAGGGCATGGCCATCGCCAACGACGACCGGGCCCCCATCGTCTACGGCGAACAGGGCGGGCGCGGGGACTTCAAGGGCCAGCTCGACCCCGTCTACTGGCAGAAGTTCGGGAACTACTCCTTCGCGCTGAAGCCCGGCAAGCGGGCCTCGGCCGCCATCGATTCGGTCTTCCCCACCAGTCGGTCCCAGAAGGAAGTGAAGCTCGAGTGCCACTCCATGATGATCGCCGTCATCTTCCGGGCCCTGAAGGAAGCCATGGGCGCGGAGCGGTTCGATAACCAGTTCCGGAAGACCCCCCTGATCATCAAGTACGGTGACCTCAAGGCCTCGGGCCTCG
>SXUH01000448.1 GCA_005791855.1 Bdellovibrionales bacterium | reverse complement strand
TTGATAGACACACTTCGGTCAAAAACCTAAACTCTTCGCATGAACATACAGAACAATGCATTTAATTTTATCGATCTATTTAGTGGATGCGGTGGACTCTCCTGCGGTCTTGAGATGGCCGGGCACAAGTGTCTCCTTGGTGTGGACGTGAACAAAGAAGCCATCGCGAGCTTTGTCGCAAATCATCATCACGCCAAGGCCTATTCCGGAGATATTAAAAAACTCTCCGAGAAGAAACTCCAGGAACTCCTTGGAGGCCAGGTGGTGGACATGGTCGTGGGTGGCCCTCCTTGTCAGGGATTTTCCACCGTGGGCCCCGGCGAAGTCGAAGACGAGCGGAACCAGCTCTTCAGAGAATTCGTCCGCATCGTGAAGATCACCAAGCCCAAGGTCATCCTCTTTGAAAACGTCACGGGTCTGGTCGCCAAGAAGAACGCGGGGATCTTGAATAAGATCTTCCAGCACTTCGAGCGCCTGGGCTACAACATGGACGCGCGGGTCCTCTCGGCCGAAGAGTTCGGAGTCCCGGAGAAGAGACGCCGGACCATCATCATGGGTGTGAAGGGTGGCCACTGCCACTTCCCCGTGGTCTCCCACGGAAGACGGGCCGGGGTGAAGGTCCGCACCGTCGCCGATGCCTTCCGGAACCTCAAGGCCTCCGACGGGAAGACCTACAACCACGACGTCGCCCTCGCGCAGATTAAGAAAGTCGAAGACCGCAAGCGCCTGGACCACATCCCCGCGGGGAAGGGGATCCGGTACGAAGCCGACGAGAAGGCCCACCTTCCGAAGAAGCTCTGGTACGGAGTGAACTGGAAGGCCATCCGGGAGAACCGGTTCCGCCAGACGAGGCTCCAGCGTCTGCCGCTCAAGGAACCGTCTCCGACCATCCTCACCTCGCGGACGAGCTACTACCACCCGGTGGAGTCCCGCTACCTCACCCCGAGAGAAGCGGCCGCCTGCCAGAGCTTCCCCAATGACTTCATCTTCCACGGATCTCAGACCGCGGTC
This sequence comes from Bdellovibrionales bacterium, assembly GCA_005791855.1. Taxonomy (GTDB): domain Bacteria; phylum Bdellovibrionota; class Bacteriovoracia; order Bacteriovoracales; family Bacteriovoracaceae; genus Peredibacter. The sequence continues at coordinate 4,976 of SXUH01000448.1, read as the reverse complement.
TTCAAGCAGATCGGCAACGCCGTCCCTCCGCTCCTGGCCCGGGCCCTGGGGCTCGCGGTGAAGGAGATCGTCTTCAGCAAGACCGTTTCGAAGAAGAAGCTCCTGAAGTCCGTCCTCGGCAAGAACGCCTTCCACTACCACGAACCCACCTACATCTAATATGAGCGATGCCCTGAAGAAGTTTTTTAGTTTCAAGATGCTGATCATGCTCCTGGTGGGCTACGCATCCGGGCTTCCGCTTCTTCTCATCGGATCGACCCTCCAAGCGTGGATGACGGACGAGGGGATCGACCTGGCCACCATCGGCTTCGTCGCTTCCGTGGGGCTTCCCTACGTCATCAAACCTCTCTGGGCTCCGCTGCTTGACCGCTACCAGCTTCCACTCCTGGGCCGACGGCGCGGCTGGATGATGCTCTTCCAGCTCCTTTTGGTGGTGAGCATCTTCGGACTCTCCCTGAGTAGCCCGAAGGAAAACCTCGTGCTCTTCGGGGTCTGGGCGATCCTCATCGCTTTCTTCGCGGCCTCCCACGACATCGTGCTCGATGCCTACCGCCGGGAGATCCTCTCCGACGAAGAGCAGGGCCTGGGCTCGTCGCTCTATGTGAACGGGTACCGCCTCGCCATGCTGGTCTCCGGGGCCTTCGCGCTCTACCTCGCGGACCAGATTCCCTGGAAGCAGGTCTACCAGTGGATGGCGGTCTGCATGGCCCCGGCCCTCCTTATCACCTTCATCTCCCCACGGGAAAGCCATCACATTAAGGCACCGGAGAACCTCAAGGCCGCCATCATCGGCCCGCTCAAGGAGTTCCTCTTAAGACCTGGCGCCTGGATCATGCTCCTCTTCATCCTTCTCTACAAGGCCGGTGACAGCATGGCCGCGAACATGACGACTCCTTTCATCCTCGACATCGGGTACTCGAAGACCGACATCGCCACCGTGGCCAAGACCTTCGGGATGATCGCAACCATCCTGGGCGGACTCATCGGCGGCGCCATGATGCTCCGGTTTAATATCAAGTGGTCGCTGGTGGTGTTCGGGATCTTCCAGGCGGTCTCTACCCTAGGCTTCGCCGTCCTGACGAAGCTTCCGGTTGGGATCGCATCCCTTGCCAGTGTGATCGCCTTCGAGAACCTGGCCTCCGGCATGGGGACCGCGGCCTACGCCGCCTACATGGCCTCCATCACCAACCGGCAGTTCACGGCCACCCAGTATGCGCTCCTCACCGCCCTCATGGGAGTGCCGCGGGTCATCCTTTCGACGCCAACCGGGATCATGGCGGAGAACCTGGGCTGGGTGAACTTCTTCGTGGTGTGTACCCTGATCGCGGTGCCGGGGATGCTACTCCTCATCCCGATTTTCCGGATCAACCGACCGGCGGAATCTGCAGCCTAGCTTGAGCTGGATCGTCTCGGCCGTCAGGATGTCGTCGGCCCGGATCGGCTCGGCCTTCACCTGCTCGGAGATCTCGCAGGCGTTGAACTCCACCTTGCGGTTCCCGACCTTGGTCTTGTAGCGGATCACCGCCATCCGATTCACCAGCATGTTCACCAGGTCGAAGCGGTTCTGGTAGACGGCGTGGATAAGGGCGGATTTCCCTTCCTGATCTTGGACGTTGACGTTCGCACCGGAGGTCAGGAGGAGGCGGACGAAGCTCCGCTTCCCGTGGACCACGGCGCTGATGAGCGGGAAGGCGTCGGCGGCCACTGGGCCATCGGGCTTGATGCCCATGGAGAGGATCCGGTGGGCGATGGTCAGGGAGTCTCGGACGTTGGGACTCTCCGCCAGGATCACCAGGGGGTTGAGCCGCTCGTACTCGGAGACGATCTTGGGTTGCTTGGCGACGATGAGTTCGAAGTTCGCCAGGTCCGCCGCATCGAGGATCTTGATGTAGCCCTCCATGTCCGGCAGCGCGATCTCGAACTTCGCGAGGACCTCGGGGCCCGCCTTGTAGTCGAAGGCGAGCTTCGCGGCGTCTCGGCCCGAGCGGTCCTTCGCCTTCGGGTTCACGTTGCTCCTCAGGAGCACCAGGGTCATCTCGTCGTTTTTATTTTTGATCGCCATGTGGAGAACATTGTCGCCCTGGGGGTCCGTGATCCGGGTATTGGCTTTGAGGTCCAGCAGGAGGCTCATGCTGTGCATGTGGTTCGAGAGCACGGCGACCATGAGGGGCGTCTGGCCGTTGACGTTGGCCTTGTTGATGTCGACCTTCTGGTCCAGGAGGAAGTCCCGGATCTCGGTGAAGTCATTCTTTATCGCGTGCGTGAGGAGGGTCTCCCCCTCATCGGTGAGCTGGTTCAGGTCGAACTGAGGATTCTCGAGCATGATCTTCTTGATGGTCAGTAGGTCGTTGCTGGCGATCGCCTTCAGGAGATCGCGGGCGGCGTTGAAGGTCAGCTCCTCCGGAGTCATCTGGTAGATCGGCTTCGCCGCTTGTTCCTTAGCATCCTTCGGGTCCTTCCCACAGGCCGAAATGACCAAGAGCAGGGCCAGGAAGCCTAAGGAATTGAAAACTGATTTCATGAGATCCATGATAGGTGAGGATCGCCGGAGGCTGGGAAGAAAGGACGGTTTGTGGAAAAATTTACATGAAAGGGCCCCGCTCGGGGCCCCCTATCCTATTGGATTTAGTAAAGAACAGTTGGGTTTCTCTTCGACTTCTCGATGAGCTTCTTGAACTGGGCGTTCTTGAGGTTATCGAGGCGAAGCATGAAGATCCCTCCGGCCTTCTTGTCCGGAGCTTCGGACCCGACGATCCCGAGGAAGCCGACGTTCTTCCCGCCGACCTTGATGTTCCAGTACCCGGACACTCCGGCCGTCTCAAACCCGAACGGCATCCAGACGCCGAAGAGCTTCTGGTGGTAGTAGAAGGAGATGTTCTTCCACTGGGTGTCGAAGCGGATCGAGTTCTGGAGGACTCCGCCGGCGACCCCTGGAAGGGCACGGCCATCCGGGAGCGTGTTCCCGTCACCCACGCCGATGTCCACGGACTTCAGGTCTTCGACGTCGAGGTACATCACGAGCATCATCCCGCCGTCGATGGCGTTGGGAGCGAGCTCGAACGAAGAGTTCTTCGTCTTCGGAATCGGGGCCTTTAGGCCCGCCGGGATGTTGGCGTTGAGGAGCTTGATGGTCACGATGACTTGGCCGTTGAGGACGTTGAAGAGAGGTCCCTTCACTCCGTTGATCTTCGGCACACTCTGCTTACAGCCCGTCGCGAGCACGATGGCAAAGCACAAGCAGAGTGCTTTGATGGATAGCATCCAGTTTTTCATTTTTACCTTCCTTTGGTAGATGTGTTGAGTCAATGCTCAATGACCACATTATTTGTGTGATCAACTTTTAAAGCAATTGAGCAAAATTTTCTGAGACAGATGCGTCATATCAATGAAATAATTTATCAATGAAATTCACCGGCATACTTTTTAAGATGAGATCTCAATTAGAAAGTCCAATACGTTATGAAATGACGCAGGGCGAGGTGCGTTTTGACCTCACAAAAATGGTTGGAAAAAATCTGCGCTTAACCTATTCTGGAAATATTTTTTGTACGAACTGCGGCGCGAAACTAAAGAAATCTTATGCGCAGGGCTATTGTTTTCAATGCACCATGAAACTAGCTTCATGTGACCTGTGCATCGTGCGTCCTGAAACATGTCACTATGAAAAAGGCACCTGCAGAGAACCGAGTTGGGGAGAAGAAAACTGTCTCAAGCCCCACATCATTTATCTGGCAAACTCATCTGGGATCAAGGTCGGCATCACAAGAAAAACTCAAATCCCTACGCGATGGATTGACCAAGGAGCGACTCAGGCCCTCGCCATCCTGGAAGTGAAGAACCGGCTCTCTTCCGGACTCATCGAAGTGCTCTTCAAGAAGCACATCGCCGATAAGACCGACTGGAGGAAGATGCTCAAGGGCGAGGCCGCGCCGGTGGACCTCAAGGAGCTGCGTGACCGCTTGCTCAAGGAGCTCGAAGGAGACCTGCGTTCATTTGAGTGCACCCGGCTAGACGAGGAGGTGATCGACCTCTCGTACCCGGTCGAGCGGTACCCCGAAAAAGTTTCTTCTTATAACCTTGATAAAGTCTCCGAGATCACGGGAAAATTAATTGGGATCAAGGGCCAGTACCTGATCTTTGACACCGGAGTGATTAACATCCGTTCGCACGCGGGTTACGAAGTGACCCTGGAGGAAATCGATGGAGCCCAAGACAGTCTACCTCAAGGATTATAAGCCCGCTCCCTTCACCGTCGACGAGGTCGAGCTCACCGTGGACATCCACGAAGCCGCGACCCAGGTCACCTCGGTCCTGCGGATCAAGAAGCGCCCGGAGCTGCAGAAGCAGAAGCTCAACCTCGAGCTCGCCGGAGAGGGGATGACCCTCCGGAGCCTGAAGCTCAACGGCGCCGCCCTCCCGCAGAACGCGTACCAGGTCTCCGAGGACAAGCTCGTCCTCCTGAACGTGCTCCAGGACGAGTTCACCCTCGAGGTCCAGAATACGATCAACCCCGCCGGGAACAAGGCCCTCGAGGGCTTCTACAAGTCCGGCGACCAGCTCTGCACCCAGTGCGAGCCGGAGGGCTTCCGGAAGATCACCTACTTCATCGACAGGCCCGACGTCATGGCCCGCTACAAGACCCGGATGATCGCGGACCGGACGGCTTACCCGTACCTGCTCTCCAACGGGAACCGCGTCCGCCAGGGGAACCTCCCCGACAACCGCCACTTCGTCGAGTGGGAAGACCCGTTTCGGAAACCGAGCTACCTCTTCGCCATGGTGGCCGGGGACTTCGACGTCGCCCGGGACACCTTCACCACGAGGTCCGGCCGGAGCGTGGACCTGGAGATCTACGTCGACAAGGGGAACCTCAAGAAGACGTCCCACGCCCTGGCTTCCCTCAAGACCGCCATGAAGTGGGACGAAGACACCTTCGGCCTCGAGTACGATCTGGACACCTACATGATCGTCGCCGT
>SXUH01000447.1 GCA_005791855.1 Bdellovibrionales bacterium | reverse complement strand
GGCTTCCCTCTGGTCTCCCTTGTTCTTCATGGCCTTCGCCGCGTCCAGGAGCCCCTTGGAGTAGTCGAAGTCCAGGCCGTCGACCACCACGTCCGCGACGATCTGGCCCTTGAAGAGCTCCCGCCAGGCGATGGAGACGTCGAGGTCCCGGAGGTTCACGAACTCCGCGCCGGTCTTCTTGAGCTTCCCGGTGAGGCCCGTGAACCCGTAGGCGCCGCGGATGAACCGGAAGTCGAGGTCGTCGATGTGGAAGGACATCTCCGGGGAGAAGCCGGCGAGGAACTTGTTGGTCTGCTTCAGGATCACGGGCTCGGCGATGAGCCGGGCCACGAGGAGCAGGGCGAAGATCGCGACGGGGATGACGAACTTCTTCTGTCGGTAGATGGGCTTGGGTCCTTTTCTAAACCATTTCATAGCGTGCTTCCTTTTATGTGAGGTCGATCTGTACTTCGTTCTTCGGGAGGAACGGGAGCCGGGGCCGCCGGGTGAAGTGCGCCACCCGCAGGACGGAGCCGCTGCGCAGGTTGTGCTCCCGGAGGAAAGCCTCGAGCTCCAGGCTCCGCCGGTGGAAGGCTTCCTCGGAGAGCTTCCCCCGGCCCCGCAGGACCGCCACCTTCCGCGCCGGGATCACCTCGAACTTGATGAACCGGTTGATGGGCTTCGGCGCGGTCGTCGGATCGAGGGTCGCGGGGAGGAAGACGTCGAGCTCCCAGCCGTCCTTCTTCGGGATCTGGAGCACCGGCGGCGTGAGCGGGAACTTCCGCACCTTGAGGTTCCCGCCGGCGAGGTACTGCCGGAGGGCGCCGAGGCCCTCGGCGAAGGCCTCGTCGAGGTTCCCGTCCACGGAGAGCTTCGCCTTGAAGCTCCGCGGGTACTGCCGGACTTCGAAGGGCCCCTTCCGCACCAGCACCTTGTAGCGCTGGGCCCCTCGCGGCTTGAGCTTCAGGAACGGGAGTCGGAGCGGGATCCGCATGGCCTCACCTCACTCTCTTACGAAGTAGTAGACGCAGAAGAGCTCCGCCGCGTCCGTCCAGAATTTCTTGATCTTGAACTTCGCCTTCGCGCCGAGCTCGCAGAACTCGTCGGTCGTGTACTTGTAGGAGTTCTCCGTGTGGATCGTCTCCCCTTCCTTGAAGCGGAAGACGGTCTGGTTGACCCGGACCAGCTGGTCCACGGAGCTCACCAGGTGCATCTCCACCCGGCCCTCCGCTTCGTTGTAGAAGGCGGTGTGCTGGAAGTTCTGGAGGTCGAAGGCCGCGGCCGCTTCCCGGTTCAGCCGCTCGAGGAGGTTCAGGTTGAACGTCGCCGTGACCCCCGCCGGGTCGTCGTAGGCGAGCCGGAAGGTCTCCGGGTCCTTCTTCAGATCCACGCCGATGAGGAGCCCGCCGCCGGTGCCGACGAGCTTCCCGAACTTCCGGAGGAAGGCCAGGGCCTCCGCCGGACTCAGGTTCCCGATGGTCGACCCCGGGAAGAAGACGATCTTCTTCCCGACCTGGGCGTCCACCGAGAGCGGGAGCTCGAGCTCCTGGGTGAAGTCCGCGCAGACCGGGAGGACGGTCAGGTCCGGGAACTCGTCGTGGAGCTCCTCGGTCATGCGCAGGAGGATCTCCCGGGAGATCTCCACCGGAACGTACCCCGTGGGCGCCGGGAGCTCTTTCAGGAGGTGGCGGATCTTCTCTCCGCTCCCGCTGCCGGGTTCGATGATGAGCGCGTTGGGCCCGATGAACTCGGCCATCTCCGGGGCCCGGGTCCGGAGGATCTCGTGCTCGGTCCGGGTCGGGTAGTACTCCGGGAGCCGGCAGATGTCCTCGAAGAGCTCCGAGCCCCGCTGGTCGTAGAGGAGCTTCGGCGGGAGGGACTTCTGGCTCTTCGAGAGGCCCACGAGCACCTCCTTCAGGATGTGGTTCGCGCTCGGTTCGTAGTCGTAGACGAGGGGTAACTGGGATTGTTCCATCATGCTAAATCCTTGGCCAAACGGATGCCGGCGAACTGCCACCGCATGTTTGGATAGTAGAAGTTTCTGTAGGTGGTTCGGTAGTGGGCCTCGGGGGTGACGCAGCTTCCGCCCCGGAGGACGAACTGGTTGCACATGAACTTCTCGTTGTACTCCGAGAGCCCGTGGTGGAATTTTTCGTAGCGCGGGTACGGGAGGTAGGCGCTCTGGGTCCACTCCCAGACGCTGCCGTGGATCTGGGCGAAGACCTCGTGCTCTTCGGTGGACGGGGTGGGCTCGTAGACCCCGCGCTCGAGGAAGGCGTCCCGGCTCTTCTCCATGCGCGCGGCCGCCTCCCACTCGAACTCCGTCGGGAGCCGGCAGCCCTTCCACTTGGCGTAGGCCATGGCTTCGTAGAAACTCACGTGCACCACCGGCGCGTCCGGGTCCAGGGGGAGCATGCCCGCGAGGGTCATCACCCACCAGCTCTGCCCCTCCTTCTCCCAGTAGAGCGGGTGCTCCCACTTCTCCTTCTCCTTGGTCTCCCAGCCGTCGGAGAGCCACAGGAGCGGATTGTCGTAGCCGCCCTCTTCGATGAAGGCGAGGTACTCCCGGTTGGTCACGAGGTGGGACGAGAGCATGAAGCTCTCGATCCACTGCGAGTGGACGTCCTTCTCGTTGTCGAAGGCGAACTCCGGCGAGGCCTTCGGGACACCCACCCGGACCAGGCCCGAGGGGATGTTGTGCCACCGCTGGGCCTGGGTGTGGACCTCGTGGAGGTGCTCCTCGGCGTGGTACTTGGGCCTCACCGGGTTCTCGAAGAAGTTCCGCTTGACGTCCATGAGGAGGAGCTCCTGGTGCTGCTCCTCGTGGTTGATCCCGAGCTCGAAGGTGTCCCGGACCCTGGCGAACTCCTGCGGCGGGAGGGCGGCCACCTCGTCGATGATGGCGTCGGTGATGGCGTGCCGGTACTTCATGATCTCCGCGACGCTGGGCCTCGAGAGCACGCTCCGCTTGTCCTTGGAGAGGAAGTGGCCCAGGCGCTTGTAGTAGGAGTTGAAGAGGAAGTTGAACTCCTCCCGGTACGGCTCGTGGTCCCGGTGGAGGAACTTCAGCACG
>SXUH01000446.1 GCA_005791855.1 Bdellovibrionales bacterium | reverse complement strand
CGAGCGCTACGCCGCCGACGCCGTCCTCCTCTGCACCGGTGGCTACGGGAACGTCTTCTACCTCTCGACCAACGCCAAGGCTTCCAACGCCTCGGCCGCCTGGCGGTGCTACAAGCGCGGGGCCGCGTTCGCCAAACCGTGCTTCACCCAGATCCACCCGACCGGCATCCCGGTCCACGGGGACTACCAGTCCAAGCTCACGCTGATGTCCGAGTCCCTTCGGAACGATGGCCGGGTCTGGGTCCCGAAGAAGAAAGGCGACAACCGGAAACCGGCCGACATCCCGGACGAGGAGAGAGACTACTACCTCGAACGCGTCTACCCGTCCTTCGGGAACCTCGCTCCGCGAGACGTCTCGAGCCGCCAGGCGAAGTTCCGCTGCGACGAAGGCCTGGGCGTGGGCCCGACCAAGCAAGCGGTCTACCTCGACTTCCGGGACGCCATCAAGCGCGACGGCCACGCCACCATCGCCGGGAAGTACGGGAACCTCTTCGAGATGTACGAGCGGATCACCGGAGATAATCCGTACAACACGCCGATGATGATCTACCCGGCGGTCCACTACACCATGGGCGGCCTGTGGGTCGACTACAACCTCATGTCCACCATCCCGGGCCTCCACGTCCTCGGGGAAGCCAACTTCTCCGACCACGGGGCCAACCGCCTCGGCGCCTCCGCCCTCATGCAGGGCCTGGCCGACGGCTACTTCGTGATCCCGTACACCCTGGGCCACTACCTCGCGTCCACGCCGCTCGAGAAGGTGACCATCGAGGCCAACGAATTCAAGGACGCCGAACAGGCCGTGCTCCTCCAGACCTCGAAGCTCCTCGGCATCCGCGGGAAGCGGACCGTGGACGACTTCCACAAGGCCCTCGGCCACTACATGTGGGACTACGTGGGCATGAGCCGGAACGAAGCGGGCCTCAAGAAGGCCATCGACGGAATCCGCAAGCTCCGGGAGGAGTTCTGGAAGGACGTGAACGTCCCCGGCGACGCCGCCAACTTCAACATCGAACTCCACAAGGCCACCCGCTGCGCGGACTTCCTCGAGCTCGGCGAACTCATGGCCCTGGACGCGCTGGAGCGGAGAGAATCCTGCGGCGGCCACTTCCGGGAGGAGTTCCAGACGCCGGACAACGAGGCCAAGCGGGACGACGACCAGTTCGCCCACGCGGCCGTCTGGGAATACACCGGCACGAACTCGAGCCCGGTCCGCCACACGGAGGAGCTGAAGTTCGAGAACGTCCAACTCGCCACGAGATCTTACAAATAAGGAGCCGACCTATGTCTTCTGAAAATATGACCCTCAACCTCAAAATCTGGCGCCAGAAGACCGGCGCCGCCGAAGGGAAGCTCGTCGACTACCGCGTGGAGCACGTCTCCCCGGACATGTCCTTCCTCGAGATGATCGACGTCCTGAACGAGGAGCTGGTGAAGAAGGGCGAAGACCCCATCGCCTTCGACCACGACTGCCGGGAGGGGATCTGCGGCATGTGCTCCATGATGATCGACGGCAAGGCCCACGGCGGGTTCAAGAACACCACCACCTGCCAGGTCCACATGCGGCTCTACAAGAACGGCGACACCATCGTCATCGAGCCCTTCCGCGCTTCCGCCTTCCCCATCGTCAAGGACCTGATCACGGACCGCTCGGGCTTCGATAAGATCATGATGGCCGGCGGGTACGTCTCGGCCAACACCGGGAACGCCCAGGACGGAAACGCCATCCTCGTTCCGAAGCCCATCGCCGACGAAGCCATGGACGCCGCCGCCTGCATCAGCTGCGGGGCCTGTGTGGCCTCCTGCCCGAACGGCTCGGCCATGCTCTTCATGGGGGCCAAGGTCTCCCAGCTCGCCCTCCTCCCGCAGGGAAGGCCGGAGTCGGCCAAGCGCTCGCTGAACATGGTCCACACCCACGACCAGCTGGGCTTCGGGAACTGCTCCACCCACGCCGAGTGCGAAGCCACCTGCCCGAAGGGGATCTCCATCGAACACATCGCCCGCATGAACCGCGAGTACCTCAAGGCCGCGTTCACCTACCACGAGAAAGACCGCTCCGAAGGCGGAGCCTAGATAGGAAGGGCCCTCCGGGGCCCTTATTTTTTTATCCTACTTCCTGAGGCCCGCTTTCTTCGACCCCTTCACCGGCACCGCCGGTTCCTGGGGCACGGAGATGTTCAGGCCGAACGTCACCGCGTCCTTGTGCTCGGAGCTCCGGAGGACGAACTCCACCGACGGCGGCAGGAACTCGTTGAACTGCGTGGTCCGCACCGACGAGTTCACCGTGAGCGACTCTCCGCCCTTCAGGGTCACGGCCGCGTACCACGCCGGCAGGACGGCCTCGGCTCCGTTGGCGACGTTGGCCGAGAGGTCGATGGTGGTCGCGGGACAGATCCCGTTGTCGTTGTTGGTAACCGTGAGCTCCACCTCGTTGTAGACGTTGAGCGGAGTCACGAGGTCGCCGGGCCTCGCCGTGAGGGTCGGCGGGGCCTTCACGCAGTCCCTCGCGATCTGGATCCGAGCGCGGTCCGAATCCATCTCGAGGACCCGCACGGTCATCCCGGTGTTCTCCCCCACCGGAAAACTGTTCCCCGCGCCCAGGTAGGAGATGAGCCTCGGGAACCTCCCCTCGGTGAACCGGTGGATCGAAAGCTGCTCGAAGAAGATGGACGGCAGGGAGGCGTCGTAGCCCGCGGACTTCCGGAAGGAGAAGTACAGGGGGTGGGCCATCTCCGGTGTCTGCAGCCGAAGGGCCTGGGCCATCCCCGGGTCCTTCCCCGGGTACAGCACGGTGGTGAGCTCCAGCTCCTCGACGGTCCCGGCGTTGGTCGCGAGCTCTCCCGAGTTGAACCAGCCGAGCTTGTGCCGGTGGGCCGCGTGGAAGCCCTTCAGTGGCATGTGCACACCCATGATGTCCGAGCGGTCTCCGTACTCGAGCTCGGGAGTGGAGGCGTGGAAGAGGCCAAGGTTGTGGCCAAACTCGTGGCCGATCACGCCTTCGTCTCCGCAGGACGACCCGCGGATCATGGACGTCCGCCCGCCCACGACCGCGGAGCCGGCCCAGTTACAGGACGTCTCCGGCGTGAAGAGCATGAGGTGCGAGTAGTTCTCGTGGTTGATCCCCCGGGCGCTCAGGGCGGCGATGGCCCGGTTCACCCACTGGGAATCGTCGCAGGTCGAGGCGTTCCCCTGGATCTCCAGGACCTCCGGGACCACCGTCCCTTGCACGGTGAGCTTGCCCAGGGAGACTTCCTGGAAGAAGCTCTTCGTCGATTCGCGGTTGGAAGAGAAGAGCTTGCTCTGGATCTGTTCCGAAGAGCAGCTCGTGTTCGGCGTCCCGGGGAACTGGACGCGGACGGCGAGGATGTTGGCGTTGCTCGTCTCCGGGGAGACCGGATCGGAGAACGAAAGGAGCGTGCTCTTCAGGACGACGTAGGTCCCGTCCTTCCCGAGGTCGGCCTCGACCACGACGTTGCTCCCCGCGGCCGGCAGCTCTCCCGAGAGCCGGTACATCCCGCTGCTGTTCAGGAGGACCTTCTCCACGGAGCTCGTCCCGTCGAACCGGTCGATGACGTATTCTCCGATCTTTCCGGTGAGGGTGTCCGCGCGCGCGGAAGCGAGGGCGAACGAGAATAAAAAAATGAATCCTTTCATAAATCCTCCGATAGCTTCCTTATCGGAGGATCGGGTCCAAAAACTAAGGATCCTGCTGGGTTAGGAATTCCCAAGAAATCTTATCAAGTCTTTCCAGGAGTTAGGGCCCCTGCCGCTATTCTTCATCGTCACAGTAGACGTCGGCCGCCACCTCGTTGACCGAGTCGATGAGCACCCCTTCGAGCTCGGCGTCGGTGGTGCAGGACTTCAGGATCACCTGGTACCCCAGGGCCATGCCGTCGAGGCGAGTCTGCCGGCCGAAGTTCCCACACCGCACGCGGCTCTTCTCGAGGGGGATCTCCAGGTCCTTGTTGATGATCAGGCTTTCCTTCGTGAGCTGGATGGACTTCACTCCGCGCACGTGCGCGCCCTTGAAGCTACACTTCAACGTCGCCGCGAAGACCTCCGTCTGCAGGAAGGCGAGGAGAACTAGCAGGAGTGAAGCGGTGATGATCTTTTGCATACGGACCTCCAGAGTGGTCGAGAACTTTTTTTAAAGTAACAAATGAAAACTGCTTCGGTAATTAGTGCATTTTGGCCCTGTGCCCTTATTTTCACTCTCGCCCTTGCATTAACTTACATCTCCCTGTGGTCAGGGCACCGTGAAAAGTTTATACTCACCCCATGCTCATCTACGATTCGACCTCCATCGCGTTCACTCAGAAAGCCGAGACCTTCCTTAAAGAAGTCCTCGTAAAAATCGGAATTCCGGTCCACCGGAGCCGGTTCGAGTTCCAGCGGCGCACGTACCCGATCAACGTCGTGGTCTTCGAGGGCTCCGACTGGGGCCAGTTCGTCCCCAGCTTCTACCAGATCGGCCTGAACCGGAAGCTCGTCTACTCCGCCAAGGACAGCGTGGTGAGGGACATCCTGAAGCACGAGCTCGCCCACTACCTCACCTTCATCCTCTACGGAGACGTGAGGCCCCACGGAGAAGAGTTCCGGACCGTCTGCCGGAACTTCGGCTTCCCGCCCGAGATCGCGGCGGCGACCATGGACCTCGAGGCGTCGAACCTCTCGAAGGAAGGCGACCTCGAATCCGAGAAGATCATCTCCAAGGTGAAGAAGCTCCTCGAGCTCGCCCAGAGCTCCAACGTCCACGAGGCCGAGCTCGCCACCCTCAAGGCCAACGAGCTCCTCCTCCGCCACAACCTCCAGTTCGTGAAGCAGGACCAGGGGCCCGTCTACCTGAACCGGGTGATGCTCCAGACCCGGAAGGACGCCAAGCTCCTCGCGGTCATCGAGATCCTGAAGCACTTCATGGTGAAGACCGTGATCAGCCACGGGAAGCGCACCTGCTGCATCGAGGTCTCCGGCACGCGCACCAACGTCACCCTCGCCACCTACGTCGCGGACTACCTCGTCCGCGAACTGGACCTCCTCTGGGAGGCGACGAAGGAGGAGCACGGCCTCACGGGCCTGCGGTCGAAGAACTCCTTCTTCCACGGCGTGGCCCGCGGCTTCGACGAGAAGATGGCGCGCACCCAGGAGAGCTTCTCCCCCGAAGACCAGCGGGCGCTGGTGGTGGTGAAGCGGAAGCTCCTCCACGACACGCAGGTCATCTACAAGCGCCTCACCGTGAGCCGGAGCGAGCACCGGAGCGACGCCCACGCCGCCGCGCTCGGCGTGAAGAGGGGCAACGCCCTCACCATCCGGAACGCCGTGGAGGGCCGGGGCTCGACCCTCTCCCTCCCGGGCCCCAGAGCGAGGAACGCGTGAAAGACTTCATCCAGCTCTTCCGGACCATCAACAAGTACGACCTCGATAACAACCTCACCTTCGAGATCCACGCGCCGGGGGCCATCACCTACAAGATGACCATCCAGGAGAAGCACCTGAGCTCGCCCAACACCGCCCACGGCGCTGCCATCGCGGGCTTCATGGACTGCATCCTGGGCCTCTCCGCCCTCTCGGATGCGGTGACGAAGAACACGCTCACCTCGACGGTGGAGTTCAAGATCAACTACCTCCGGCCGGTGAAGCTCGGCGAGGGGATCGTCGGCACGGGCAAGGTCGTCCACCGCGGGAAGAGCCTCATCATCAGCTCCGGCGAGATCCGCCTGGAAACCTCGGGGGAGCTCGTGGCCCTGGGCCAGGGGACCTTCAACACCTACCCATTTTCAAAAAAGGATTTCCTCAATGACTTCACAACCGGCGGCTAGGCAAGCCCTCATCCTCGGAACGTCCCTCCTCGCCCTCGCCGTCCTCATCGGGGCCTTCGGCGCCCACGGCCTCAAGGCCCTCGTCACTCCCGAGCGGCTGGTGACCTTCGAGACGGGAGTGCGCTACCACTTCTACCACGCCTTCGGCATCCTCGCCCTCTCCCTGCTCCAGCCCGTCTTCGGGCTCCGGACCAGCGTCCCCCTCTACGCCTTCCTCGCGGGGATCCTCCTCTTCTCCTTCAACTGCTACTTCTACGTCCTCACGGACCTCAAGGTCTTCGCCATGATCGTTCCGGTGGGAGGGGTCCTCTTCGTCGTGGGCTGGGTGGCGCTCGCGGTGGCCGCGCTAAAGCTTCGGTAGGCCGAACCCGCAGTTGGCCAGGAGGTACTCGTGGAAGGCCTCGTCGGAGGCGAACTTGAAGACGATGGGACTCACGTCGACGGGTTCCCAGAAATCCGCCTTGGGCCTGCGGCAGCGCTGGCCCGTGGCCCCGTTCATGATGAGGACCTCCGCCGACCCGCGGAGCCCGTACTCCTGGTCGATGGGGGTGGCTTCGAACTCTCCGAGCTGCGGGGACTGGCCCCGGGCGTTCACGCGCAGGACCACGCCCTTCCCCTGGTACCGTAGGTCCGGGTACTGCCGCTTGGTCTTCTCCCGGCCCACGTCGACGGGGCCCTCGGTGAAGACCCCTCCCACGATCTCCTTGGAGTCTTTCTGGAACGTGACCTTCTCGCCGTTGGGGAGGGTCACCGCGAGCGTGTCCGCGAGCTGCTCCACCACCGGGAGGTTCTTCCGCGGGAAGAACAGGAAGATGGAGTGCATGGTGTGGGAGATGTTTTCGTTGGGAGCGTCGTCGACCTGGAAGGCGATGTTCTGCCTCGCCTGCCCGAGGTAGTCGAAGCTGAAGGCCCGCTGGGAGTGGGGGTGCTT
>SXUH01000445.1 GCA_005791855.1 Bdellovibrionales bacterium | reverse complement strand
GACCCTTGATCTCGGCTTCGTCCTTCATCCCCCCGAGGGAGAAGCGGTAGAACTTCCGCCCGAGGGCCTTGGCGATGGAGTGGCCAAGGGAGGTCTTCCCCACCCCCGGGGGCCCGGCGAGGCAGAGGATGGTGCCGTCGTACTCGGGCTTGAGCTTCCGGACCGCGAGGAACTCCATGATCCGGTCCTTCGGCTTCTCCAGCCCGTAGTGGTCCTTCTCGAGGATCTTCCTCGAGGCGTCGATGTCGATCTTATCCTCCGAGGACTTGTTCCACGGGAGCTGGACCATCCAGTTGAGGTAGGTCCGCGTGACGTTGTACTCGGGAGAAGAGTCCGGGATGGACTCGAGGCGCTCGAGCTCTTCGAGGGCCGCCTTCTTCGCGTCCTCCGGGAGGCCACCTTCGTCCAGGGCTTCCTTGATCTTCTTCAGGTCCTTGGCCTTGTCGTCTTCGTCCAGGCCCAGCTCGTTCCGGATGACCTTGAGCTGCTCGCGCAGGAAGTACTCGCGCTGGTACTTGTTCACCTTGTCGTTCACCTCGTCGGTGATCTTCTTCTGGATGTCGGCGACGTCCTTCTCGCGCTTGAGGTAGACCAGGAGCTTCGCGAAGCGCTTCTTCACGATGAGCGTCTCGAGGAAGTCCTGGGCCTCCGGCACGTCCAGGGAGAGGGCGAAGGCCACGAGGTCCGCGAGCGAGCCCGGGGACGGGGAATTGAGCATGGCGAGCTTCATCTCTTCGTTGAAGGACGGGTTGATCTCGGAGAGCTTCTTCACCTGGTTGATCACCGACCGGGTGTAGGCGTCGAGCTCCTCGTCCGGCTCGTGGATGTCGTTGAAGACCTCGGTGCGGGCGACGAGGAGCGGGTGGTCCGAGACGTACTCGCTCGCGCGGTAGCGCTTCATCCCGTGCACGAGGAGGTTCACCGAGCCGTCCGGGAGCTTCAGCTTCTTGATCACCTTGCAGAGGACGCCGACCTTGTAGATGTCCTTCGGCGTGATCCCCTTCGGCGAATCGGAGCCGATGGTCGGCGTGGAGAACTTCCGCGGTTCCTCGTCGTCGGAGAAGTCCTCCTCGGCGTCGTCCTCGTCCATCTCCTGGACCACGGGGCCCGGGGCGTCTCCGTAGTCCTTGAACTTCACGAGGTTCAGGGCCACGTAGTTGTTCTTCGCCAGGTAGCCGTCGAGCTCCGGCGTGTACTTGTCCTCCGAGAGGATGATCGGCGCGATCATCCCGGGGAAGATGGGACTGTTCACGATCGGGATGATCACCACCTCGGGGGGGAAGTCTACGATCGCCGTGAGGGCTTTGACCTTGCTCGTCTTATCTTTGGTAGGCATATGTGTTCCTTATTTGTTTTAGCGGATGTCGATGACCAGCCGGCCCGGGTTCTCGAGGTAGAAGATGTCGAAGCTCGACTTGCCCTTGAGGTTCAGGTCCATGGTGATCGTCTTCCCGTCGACGCTGATGAAGTCGATGGACTTCACGAACTTCGAGTTCTGGAGCTGCGGCTGGGTGGTCGCGATGGCGGTGTCGAAGAAGTCCACCGAGATCTTCTTGTTGGTGGAGATGTGTCCGTAGAGCTTCGGCACGGTCGGGGTGCTGAAGTCGACGACGACCCGCTCGTACCCGCGCCCCGGGACCACCGAACTCCGGACCGCGGTGACGCTGGACTTCTTCAGGGTGGAGTTGAAGTGGAAGACGCCGGAGTCGAGGAAGATGGACTTCTTCCGCGGAGAAACTTTCCAGATTCTCTCCTCGAGTAAATTCTGCGCCAGCGCCGGGACCGCGAGGAGCACGCCAAGTAGGATCAGACCAATCTTCATTCAGATCTCCGTTGTGGTGGGAAGTCTCGTTTATTTTAGTAAATATGAAGGGTTAAGACAAAAATTTCTTCTGAGTTTTCGACAGGAGATTCGGGACGAGGGCGAGCAGGAAACCTAGTGCGTAGAGGAATAATCCAGACCCGCCGCTGCCGGGTCCTTCCGGGGGTTCGATGGTCCCGCAGCTCGCTCCGGCAGCTGAAGCTAGCCTCGCTGAGTTTTCAGAATTACTGGTTTCTGACTTTGACACGGCATATGTAAAAGGGGCATCTAAGCAAGAACTATTATCCGACAAAATGGGTTGCGCATCAAGCATCGGCTGGAGCCCCGACGTGGTGTTCTCCCAGAGACTCAGCACGAGAAGATAGGGCATGTGGTCTTCGCTGCTGAAGACGTCGTAGGAAGGGAACGTCTTCGGAAGGTGGAAGACGGGGTCGAGTCTCCGCGAGCTGATCTGGAGCTCGAAGACGTTCTCACTGGCCGTCGAGCTCAGCGGCAGGAGGGCCGAGAGGTCCATGTCGTAGGTCTTCGTCACCGCCGAGTAGGCCAGGCTCCGGCTCGCGACCACGACGTTGTTCCTCCGCACGTCCAGGAGGTACTCGAGCCGGGCGCCGAACGGATAGGAGACGAGGGAGACCTTCAGCGACTTCGGCGTTCCGGAGAGGCCGCCGTAGGCGGAGAGGTCGACGACGAGCTTGTCGGGGGAGGAGAAGGTCACGGCCGCGGACTTCCGGAAGAAGCCGACGAAGGCCTTCTCGAACCTCGGTTCGGCCCCGAAGTCGTAGACCGTGAGAGGAGAAGAGCTCCCGCCGAGCTTCCGCACGAGGTAGGCTTCGCTCACCTTGAGGCCGCAGTTGATGGTGACGGTTCCGACGTCCACCTCCGCCTCGGCCTGGGTGAGAGTTATCCCCTGGGGCAGGCCCTCGTTCTCCTTCCCGCAGGCACTGAAGAAGGACCCCTGGTAGGACGCCGGACAGAAATCTGTCTGGGCGTTTGAGAAATACTCCGGGAAGGCGCCGGGGTTCTTCAGGGGAGACGTGTAGAGGTAGTAGGTGTCATCCAGATCCAGGCCCCCGATCTCGAAGAAGCCGTCTTCGTCCGAGACCGCACCCACGGTGTCCCCGCTGCGCCGGGAGACGGCGTGGACGTGGGCACCGAGGACTCCGACCTCCCCCCCGCCTTTGACCTGGCCCCGGATGCGGCCGTGGCCCGTGCCGTACTTCAGTCGGACGGCGGCCTTGTCATCCAGGGAGAGCGTGCTCTGGCCCGAGAAGGAAGAGTAGAAGAGAGAGGCCTTCATCACCTCCGAATGCGACAGGCCCAGGAAGTGCCCGAGCTCGTGGGTGACGATGTCTCCGAGGTAGGCGCCCGCGGAGGTCACGAGCCCCGGGGTCGCGGTGAACTGGTAGTCGTCGTTGATGGAGATCACGGCGCTGCTGATGACGCCGGCCGAGTTGTACGAGACCTCGGTGAGGCCCAGCACTCCGGAGCCGTAGGGGAAGTCCGAGACGAAGCGGATCTCGTTGACGGAAGCCGACGCGGCCAGGATCTTCGCGTCCGAGGCGTCGTTCCACTCGGCGATCGAGCTCTGGATGATCGCCGCCGCCGTCCCCGCGGGGAGGTCGTTGTTGGCCGCTCGGATCACCAGGGGGATGTCCGTCGCGAACCAGTGGACGGGTTTTCCGCCGGCGGTGATCGAGGTCTGGTGGGAGTAGCAGTCCCAGGAGAGGAGGCCCGCGATGAGGTAGAGGAGTCGCATCCTACTTCACTTTCACCTGCCGGACGAACCGGAAGATCCCGCCCATCAGGGAGAAGAGCACCACGAGCCAGAGCACGCTGAAGTTCCTCGACGCGAGCTTCGTCGCCTCGTCGTCTTCCGCCGTCGGTTCCGACGCCACCTCTCGCGCGGCGGGCTTCTGGTCCGAGGCAGGTTTCCGCGGAACGAGTGCCGGGGCCTTGTCCGGCGAGTAGTCCGGAGCGAGAACGAGTTTGAGGTTCGACCCCTTGATCCGCTTCACGCTCTTTTCGAAGTCCTCGATCCGGATCTGGCTGACCTTCGGGTCCCCGGGGAAGATCGAATTGATGAGGAGGGTGTCTCTTCCGTAGTTGATGACCTTGAAGGTCCCGAGGCCCAGGTTGAGGCCCCAGTACCGGTCCTGGATGCTCTTGATCATGAGGGCGACCTTCTCCCCCGGGACGAACTCCGGCACGCCGTCGACTCGGACGATCTTCTCGCCGGCCTTCCCTCCGGGGTAGTGGATGATGACCTCGTCCATCCCGAAGAGGTCCGACTGCATCCCGAATTCCTTGTTCATCTTGAAGATCATCTGCGTGGCCACGGACCCGTTGGCGAGCTCCACAGACTTGCTCTGGAGGAAGAGGCCGATGATGACCCCGTCGGCTTCCTTGATCTGCTGGTC
>SXUH01000444.1 GCA_005791855.1 Bdellovibrionales bacterium | reverse complement strand
GCCTGCGGCGCCATCTACTTCCTCCTCTACGAAGTCTTCCACTGGGGGAGCCACCTGCCGGCGGACCATCCGCTCATCCGGAACTTCGCGTGGATGCGGTACATGCGCACCCACCACATCGCCCACCACAATCCGAAGCTCATGAACCGCTACAACTTCTGCATCGTCTACCCCATGATGGACATCCTCATGGGCACGAAGTACCGGGGCGAGCTACCGAGCGACCGCATCGAAGACCACTTCGACGACGTGCGGATCAACTTCAAGGATCCGGAGCTCCTATAAAGTACCTCCACACCATGATCCGGGTCACCGACCTGGACGCGTCCATCTCCTTCTACCGAGACGTCCTCGGCATGAACCTCATCTCCCGCACCGACTACCCGGAGGGGAAGTTCACCCTGGCGTTCCTGGGCTACGGGACGTCCAAGGACGACCCGTGCATCGAACTCACCCACAACTGGGGGACGACCTCCTACACGCTCGGCACGGCCTACGGACACATCGCCCTCGGGACCGAAGACATCCGGGGCACCTGCGAGAAGGTGCGGGCCCGGGGAGGGAAGGTGGTCCGGGAGCCGGGCCCGATGAAGCACGGAACGACGGTCATCGCCTTCATCGAGGATCCCGATGGTTATAAGATCGAGCTCATCCAGAGATAAATTGGGCCTATAAAATCTTCACATTTCTTTACAAATCCAAACCTCCGACTTTGAAACTGGGGTAAAAATCTCGGCACGACCTCAACCAACGGAGTGACCAATGAGACTTACCCTTCTAGCCCTCTTCGCCGTCCTCTTGTCTTTCGAAGCCTTCGCCCAGGGCCGCCGCGGCGGACGCATCGATCGGAACGACCGCTACGACCGTGACCGCTACGACCGACCTCGCGGGGACATCCGGATCGGCATCGGCATCGACGCCGGCAGAGGCCGCGGGACCATCGTCGTGGGCCCCCGGTACCACTACGGGAACCGCCGCATCCGTCTCCAGAACCGGAGAATGTACTACTACGACAACCGAGTCTTCGGCCACACCTGCGACTACGGAACCCTCCGCCTGAACGGCCGACGGATCCACGACTTCTACAACCGCTACGACTGCGTAGACGCTCTCCGGGACATCCGGAACTACGGTGACTACTGCGACGGCGCGGACATGTACGACGAGAGAGGCTTCCGCGAAGCGTCCTTCGCCTCGAGCTACGACTGTCGAGACGCGCTCGGCTGGTACTAGTCGCTCCGAGAATTGCTAAGCATGGGCCACCTCCGGGTGGCCCTTTTTTTTTCGCCGCTGCCGAGCCCTTGACCGTCCAGGTCGGGTTAGGCGAGCGCTCACCGAAGGCTCACAGAACCCTGACAGAAAGACCGGAGGGATTGGACTACAATGGGGCGAGGCTGAACCATGAATAAGATTAAACTCTTCGGCATCCCCTTCGACTTCGGACAGGACAACTACGGAGTCCGCTTCGCCTACAGTTACCTGAAGGCGCAGGGCCTTGCTGACATCCTCTCGGAGATCAGTCCGGTCGATCCGGTGAAGACCCTCCAGATGCCGTTCAAGCAGAAGGCGGACGCCGGCGCTCTGATCAAGAACAAGAAGTTCTGCAGCGAGATCAACCACGGCATCAGTGACGCCGTCGCCGGGCTCGACCTCCGCACGAGCTTCCTCCTGAACGTCGGGGGCGACCATGGCCTGGGCCTCGGGACCGTCCACGGACTGCTCCGGCAGAATCCGGAGACGGTCGTCGTGTGGGCCGACGCTCACGGAGACATCAACACGCCGGAGAGCTCCCTGAGTAAGAACTTCCACGGCATGCCGCTGTCGTTCCTCCTGGGGATCGCCCGGGACAAGGACTTCGGCTGGCTCACCCACAAGCTCCTCCCGAAGAACCTCATCTTCTTCGGCCCCCGGGACCTCGACCCGGAGGAGGAGCGGATCATCGAAGACCTGCAGATCCAGTACTTCTCCTCGAAGGAGATCAACCTCTTCGGCACCCAGGAACTCATGGAGATGGCCCTCCACCGGGCCGACCCGTTCGGGACCAAGCCCATCCACCTGAGCCTCGACGTCGACCTCTTCGACCGGAGGGACATCAAGGCCACCGGGACCATCGTCGCCGAAGGGCCAAGGCTCGAGGAGATCTTCCTCCTCGGCGGCCTCCTCGCCGAAACCGGAAGGCTCCGGAGCATGGACCTCGTGGAGTTCAATCCGCTCATCGGCTCCCGGGAAGAGGTCGAGGCTTCGGGCGAGGTCATCCTGACCTTCCTCCGCACCACCCTCAAGCAGCTCTTCTCCTACCCGCCGCAGTCGGCGCCGTACGTCCCGATGTACCTCAGCCTGGAAGACGTCATCTAAATGAAGAGCGCGGTCCTGAAGGAGTACTTCGGAGAGCAGGTTCGCCGGTGCCAGGAGACCCTGGGGAAGCTCCGGGAGCGGACCACGAAGAAGCGCATCTACAAGCTCCGGGTCGGCCTCCGCCGCCTGCGGACGATCCTCGAGGTCCTGGACCGGAACCGCGCCCCGGTGCTCTCCGAGGAGCAGCGACTGGAGCTGGCGAAGATCTGGAAGGAGCTGGGGTACCTGCGGGACGTCGACGTGGCCATCGCCCTGGCCAAGAAGTTCGACCTCGACCGCAAGGAGCTCAAGCGCAAGCGCGAAGGCCTCCGGAAGGGAGTGGAGAAGGTGCTCCAGAAGAGGACCCTCGGCGAGATCCTCCAGACCCTCTCGGCCGCCGCGCGGGAGCTGGACGAGGCGGCCCTGGAGCCGAAGGGTTTGATCAAGAAGCTCGAGCAGAAAGTCTCCGGGGGCTTCAACCACCTCAAGGAGCTGCACGACCTTCGCATCCTCATCAAGAAGGTCCGCTACCTGAGCGAGGGGATGGGCCTTCTGGAGCCGAAGCTCAAGCGCTACCAGGACGTCCTCGGGAAGCTCAACGACCTCGACCTCTTCCTCGAGCTCCATGGCCCACATCCGGCGGTCGAGCTCCGACGGAAGAGTCAGTTCATCAAGGCGTTCAAGGACATGCCAAGTGCTCGGAAACAAGCCCTCGAGACCCTGAAGGCACTCAAGGCCGCCGCCGCCTCGAAGTGAGGCCCTCTTTGGCGTCTGTAAATCTTACCAATCTGAGTTAAGGAAGTGTTAAGTTCCGCCGGAGCCTCGGGATCCCCCTTGAGAAAAATCCGGCACGCTGGTAAACCTCTGCGAACTTAGTTTAAAAGGGAGAACCTATGAAAGCACTACTCTTCGCCCTCACGCTCTTCGCGGCCAACGTCTTCGCCCAGGAAATCAAGATCGCAGACATGGCCGTGGATTCGAACGCCCACCGGGTCGGAGCGAGCTTCGCCATCAATAAGGAAGCGGGCCGCGCCTGGGTCGTCGTCTCCGTCGCCGATCCCATCGATCCGCTGAACGTCGAAGCTCCGGCGTACGCTCGGTCAGAGCGAGTGAAGGTCGAGGGCCTGCGGTTCGACGCCGCCGCCTCCGAGGTCATCCTCGAGAGAGATGGCCAGGCCATCGTCTGCGCCACCCTCAAGAAGAGCGGCGCCTGGATCTTCAAGGAAACCTACCTCAAGGAAACTGGCCGCTGCCGCTTCGACTCGAAGATCAAGACCGTCAAGGTGGACGACGGCTTCGACTTCGTGAAGCAGGTCCGCGCGACCGTCACCCTCGTCGTCGAATAGGAAATCCGCAGCCCACTGACCCCGGTCCCCCAGTGATTCAGGAATGATTCCTCAATCCCCCCTAAAAAGTTCAGGGCCCCCCGCGGGCCCTGATCTTTTTTAGAACGTGTACCGGAGCCCGATCCCCTGGCCGAACTTCGGTGAGACGAGCGGAGTGAGGTTGAGGGAAGCCTTCGCCTCGGGCTTCACCGGAGTGTTGTCGATGTACTCTTTGAGCCGCCGGTGCCGGGAGTTGTGCGCCGGGGGCGTGGCCCAGACGTCGACGATCTCCCAGATCCGAAGGCCCACGAAGCCGACCGCACCGAGGACGATGAGCCCGCTCTCGAGGGACGAACAGTCCCAGTGGTCATCGCCGTCTCTCCTCTCCATGCAGCCCAGGGCCCCGGCGGCGGCGACGGCGGCGGACCCGAGCTCACCGAAGGTGAAGATCTTCCCGTCGTCTTCCCAGCGGCCCTGGACCGCGTGGCCCACACCGAAGCCGATGGGGTAGGTGCCGAGGACTCCGCCGACGACGTACCGGGCGGTGGAGATCTCGCCCATCTCGAGGGTCTTTCGGTCCTTCTCCGTGAGCGGGATCTTCTTCTCGGAAGCCCGGTAGACGTCGACGGAGTCGGCGAGGGCGGTGGCCGTGAGGATCGGAAGGAGGATGGAGAGGAGGAGTCTCATGAAGTTTCCTTAGGTCCGAGGGAAGGGCGTTTATCTTAAGTTATCCGTCTCCGGTCCCCGGGACCTTGCTGACCTTGCCCTGGCAGAAGGGCCGGACGTCTTGGGGGACGTCGAGGAGGAACGTCGTCCCCGAATCCTTGTAGCTGTCCACGGTGATGCTTCCGGCGTGGGCCTCGGCCACGGCCCGCACCATCGGAAGGCCCAGGCCCCAGCCCTTCGGCTTCCCGTTCTTCGCCGCTTCGGCTCGGCGGAAGACCTGGAAGATGGTCTCCTGCTCTTCCTTCGGGATGTGGGCTCCATGGTTGTGGACCGAGAAGATCACCCGGCCGTAGCTCGCCGCCACGTCGATGGAGACGTTCTCCTTCCGGTCACCGTACTTGAAGGCGTTGCTCACGAGGTTCTCCAGGGCCCGGCGGAGGTGGTCCGCATCCCACCAGCCTTCGAGCTCCGGGCTCTGGACGTGGAGCCGCTGCTCCTGTTCGACGGGGAGAACGTCGTAGATGTCCGAGAGGAGCTTCCGGACGTTCACCGCCTCGGGCCTGAGTTCGAGCTTGCCGCCGGCCCGGATCAGACTGGTGTTGAGGAGGTCCTGGATCAGGTTATCGATCCGCCGGTGGTTGACCTTGATCTTCCGGACGTTCCGGAGGGTGGCTTCGTCGGTGCTCTTCGCTCTGATCACGTCCACCGCGAGGGTCGCGGCCGTGAGCGGGGAGCGCATGTCGTGGCTCAGGGTCGCGACCATCTGGTCCCGGAGGCTCGCCTGGACGAGGCTAAACGCCATGGCCGAGGACTGGATGGATTCGTCGAGGTGGATGTGGATGAGGATCTCGCACTGTGGATCGAGGTTCGGATCCAGCTCCCGCAGGGTGCGGATGATCACCTGCCGGAGGATCCGGAACTCCATGATCAGAGCGCTGAGGTTGAAGTTCGTGAGCCGGGCCCGTTCTCCACCGTGCTCGTGCGCGAGTGTGCTATCCATCGAGCCGAGCTGGTTCGTCCGGTCGGTGGAGAGTGTTTCCGCGAGGCTTTCCAGGAGCGCAGGGAGGGTGTCGATCAGGATCGGTTCGGAGAGGGTCTTGGCTTCTTCGACGAGGACACGCATCTCCTTCTCCCAGTTTTTCAGGATTAGGCTTTTGTGAGATCTGATAAGTTGCGCGGCTTGCGTGTACGCCATACTCTATTTTCTTGAGGAAAATGATGTTTACGCAAGCAGATTATCTAAGGCAGCGAGTCCGTGTTTTTCCTTGGCACGAATTTTTCATATCACCAGTGCATTAGGACTCAAGGAGTTGGTAGATGGATGCTGAGAAAACTGGGAAAAAGAGGCTACGGAGCGGGATCCCTCGCCTGGATCATATCCTAAACGGAGGCTTTCTCCACAACGGATTGTACGTGCTCATGGGTCCCCCGGGCTCCGGGAAGACCATCCTAACGACCCAGCTTTGCTTTGATAGCATCAAGCAACATGGGTACAACTGCCTGTACATCACCCTCACCACCGAATCTCAGAATAAATTGATCAACCATCTGGAGTCGATGGGTTTCTTCGACGCCGACGAGATCGGCAAGCGGATGTTCTTCGTCAGTGGCAGAAATACTCTTTCTTCAAAAGGCCTTGAGTCATTTATGGAGTTGTGTCGAAGCTCCATCTCCAAGTACCAGGCCAAGGTCGTGGTCATCGATGGCCTCGAGCGGCTAGAAATGAAAGTCATAGACAGGCCCGAGGCCTTCCTGGATTTCTTCCACGACTTCCAGTCCTTCTGCGCGGTCGCCGGGACGACCTGCTTCGCCACGAGGACGACTCTCGGGAGCGGCCTCATCGTCCCCGAGTCCACAGTCGCCGATGGAGTGGTTGAGATGCACATGCGAGAGGAGGGGCCCCGGCTGGTGCGCGAACTCTCTGTGCACAAGATCCGCGGAACGAGCCAGCTCCCCGGCCGGCACGAGGTCGAGATCACCGAACGCGGGGTGGTGGTTCACCCGCGGACGGAGGTTCAGTTCCACGATCCGGAGAACCATCCGCAGGAAGAACGAGTCCGGATGACCATGGGGCTCAAGGAACTCGATCACATGCTCGACGGAGGCCTATGGTCCAGCTCCTCGACCTGCCTCCTGGGCGCTCCGGGAACGGGGAAGACGCTCCTCGGGTGCTTCTTCCTGGTGGAAGGGGCGCGGCAGGGACAGAAGGGAATCTACTTCGGCTTTTACGAGCCGCCGCAGCGACTGATGGAGAAGTGCGAGGCCGTCGGGCTCCCGCTGAAGAAGTACGTCGACAACGGGATGATCGAAATCCTGTGGCAGCCGCCGCTGGAGAAGTACATGGATTCGCTCGCCGAACAGTTACTGGAGAAGCTCCGGAAGGAGCGGGCCCGGAACCGCCGACTCTTCGTCGACGGCTACGAGGGCTTCCGCTCGGCCGCGGTCTACCGGGACCGGCTCCCGCGGTTCCTCTCGGCCCTCACGAACCAGCTCCGGGTGATGGAGATCACGACCCTCATGTCGCTGGAGCTCAACCTGTTCGAGAAAGAGATGCACATGCCACAGCCGGAGTTCGGGAGCATCATGGAAAACGTCATCAACCTCCGGTTCATGGAGCTCGGCGGGAAGGTCCACCGCCTGCTGACCATCATGAAGACCAGAGACAGCGACTACGATTCGTCCATCCGGAACTTCATCATTTCCTCCGCCGGGATCCGGCTCGAGCGGCTGAGCTCCGACCTCGAGTCCACCCTCACCGGGGACGCCCGGTCCGCCCTCCAACCGAAGCAAGGGAAGGAAATCCATGGCGAGCACTAACGGCAAGAGGCTCCTGCTCGTCGACGACGAGATCGACATCGCCGAGAGTCTGAAGTTCTTCCTCGACGAACAAGGTTACGAGGTCGACACCGTGAGCTCCGGCGCGGAAGCGCTGGAGTCCCTGAGCGGCGGTGACTACCAGGGCCTGGTCCTGGACTGGATCATGCCCGACATGACGGGAAAGGAGGTCCTCGACAAGCTCAGCGAACAGGACAAGAACCTCCCCGTCATGGTCATCTCCGCGGCGCCCCCGAACCTGGTGGAGCCGAACCTTGAGGAGGGCGTGCGCTTTCTTCGGAAGCCTTTCGACATCGACGACTTCCTTTCAACACTCTCGAAGGTGGTCTAATTTTTTTTTTTTGAGGTACGCATGCCAGCGAACAAGAATGAAAGTAAGAATCAAGGAACCGAGCAAAAGAGCCGGATCGAGCTCGAGCGGATCGTGACCGGAGTCCCGCGGCTGGACTACATTCTAAAGGGTGGGTTCATTAAGGGCGGGACCTACACCATCATGGGCCCTCCGGGGAGCGGGAAGACCATCTTCGGGAACCAGATCTGCTTCAACCACATCGAGGACAAGAAGGGCCACTGCGTCTACATCACCCTCCTGGCCGAGTCCCACGGGAAGATGCTCACCCACCTCGGCACGCTCAACTTCTTCAAACCCGAGGTCATCCCCGAGTACCTCTTCTACATGAGCGGCTACCGGGCCCTCAAGAAGGACAAGCTCCCGGGCCTCCTGGAATTGATCCAGAAGACCATCAAGGAGCGGCGGGCCTCCATCCTCATCCTCGACGGGATCCAGGCGGCGGCCAAGCACGCCGACGAGAAGATGGACTTCGAAGAATTCATCCACGAGCTCCAGGCCTACGCCAACATCCTCCAGTGCACCACGCTCATGCTCACCCCGGCGAACCGGGTGAAGACCGATGACGTGGAAAACGTCGTCGTCGACGGGGTGATCGAAATGAGTTACCAGCTGATCGGCCCCCGGGCCGTGCGGGAGCTCACGGTCCACAAGTTCCGAGGCACGGACTTCATGGTCGGAAAGCACGAGACGGAGATCACCGCCAATGGCCTCCAGATCCACCCCCGGACCGAGATCCAGTTCGACGAGCCGGCCGAAGACGCCCAGGAAGAACGGATTCGGATGGGCTTCGGGATCAAGAAGCTCGATGAGATGCTCCAGGGCGGGCTCATGTCCGGAACGACGACGGTGCTCCTGGGCTCTCCCGGAACCGGAAAGACGATGCTCGGGCTCACGTTTCTGGTGGAAGGGGCGAAGAAGAAACAGAAGGGGATCTACTTCGGCTTCTACGAGCCGCCTCCGCGGCTCATCGAAAAAGCCGAGCGCATCGGAATCCCGCTCCGGAAGTACGTCGACGAGGGGTTGATCGAGATCATCTGGCAACCGCCGCTCGAGCACTACATGGACGCCCTCGCCGAGCGGCTCCTCGAGAAGATCAAGAGCGACAACCACGACAAGGGAAGACTCTTCATCGACGGCGTCGAGGGCTTCCGCTCGGCGGCCATCTACCAGGATCGGATCAAGCGCTTCCTCTCGGCGTTCTGTAACCAGCTGCGGATGTCCGACGTCACGACCCTCATCACCGAAGAGCTCGACCTCTACAAGTCCGAGGTCGAACTCCCGACGCCGGAGCTCGCGACGGTCACGGAAGGGGTGATCTTGGTGCGCTACCTGGAGCTCAACTCGCAGATCCACCGCCTCATCTCCATCCTGAAGATGCGCGAGAGCCTCTACGACACGTCCATCCGCGAGTTCGAGATCAACGACAGTGGCATCCAGGTCTCCGACTCGTTCAAGAGCGCGGAAGCCGTCCTCTCGGGGAAGGGAGAGCTCCTCAAGGGGAAAGCCTCCGGAGGCGCGAAGAAATCCGTTGGCCAGAAGATCAGGGAGAAGCTCAAACCGAAACGGGGAGGTCGGAAGTGAAGAAGTCCATCCTCGTCGTCGACGACGAGCTCGAAGTTGCCCAGGCCGTGGGGTCGATCCTGGAGGACGAGGGCTACGAAGTCTTCAGCGCCGGCGACGGTCGGGAAGCCCAGGAGGCGCTTAAGCGGAAGCTCCCGGATCTGATCATCACGGACATCATGATGCCCCACTGCAACGGCTACGACCTCCT
>SXUH01000443.1 GCA_005791855.1 Bdellovibrionales bacterium | reverse complement strand
GGGCAATGACCTTCCACCAGCGGGCGCGGATGCTGAAGGCGCTCGGCCTCGCCATCCTTGCTCGCAAGGAAGAGCTGTCCGAGCTCAATTACGCGACCGGCGCGACCCGCAAGGACGGCTGGATCGACATCGAAGGCGGGATCGGAAACCTCTTCGCCTACGCCTCCCTCCGTCGCCAGTTTCCGGATAAGACCTTCTACGTTGACGGAGACATGGCCCGGATTTCCAAGGGCGGGAGCTTCATCGGGCACCACATCTGCACCCCGAAGGAAGGGATCGCCATCCACATCAACGCCTTCAACTTCCCCGTCTGGGGCATGCTCGAGAAGATCGCGGTGAACTTCCTGGCGGGGGTCCCGGCCATCGTGAAGCCCGCGACGGTGACCTCGTTTCTCACGGAGTTCGTCGCCCGGGAGATCGTCGCCTCGAAGATCCTGCCGGAGGGAGCGCTCCAGCTCATCTGCGGATCCGCCAGCGGCATCCTCGAGTCCGTCACCAACCAGGACGTCGTAACCTTCACCGGTTCCGCCCACACCGGGAAGGCGCTCAAGGCCCATCCAAGAGTGATCCAGGAGTCCGTTCCCTTCAACCTCGAGGCGGATTCGCTCAACGCCATGGTCCTGGGGCCCGACGTGAAGCCGGGGACTCCGGAGTTCGACATCTTCATCAAGGAAGCCGCCAAGGAGATCACCATCAAGGCGGGCCAGAAGTGCACGGCCGTCCGGCGCCTCCTCGTCCCGAAGAACTCCGTCGAAGCGGTGCGGGACGCCCTCTCCAAGCGCCTGACCGGCGTGACCATCGGGAACCCGCAGGTCGAAGGCGTGCGCATGGGAGCGCTCGCCGGGAGATCCCAGCTCAGAGAAGTCCGGGAGAAGATCGACCTCCTCTCCCGCACGCAGAAGATCATCTACGGAGACTTCGAGGCCTTCACCGTCGTCGGCGCGGATAAGAACAAGGGCGCCTTCATGCCGCCGGTCCTCTTCCTCAACGAAGATCCGTTCCGGAACACCGACTGCCATACCGTCGAAGCCTTTGGCCCCGTGAGCACCCTTATGCCGTACGACGGGATCGAGAACGCCGTCCGCCTGGCCCGCATGGGCGAAGGCTCCCTGGTCTGCTCCATCGTCACGGCGAGCGACGAGGTCGCCCGGGAGTTCGTGCTCGGAACGGCTTCCCTGCATGGCCGGATCCTGGTGCTCAACGCCGAGAGTGCGAAGGAGAGCACGGGCCACGGCTCTCCGATGCCGATGCTCGTCCACGGAGGCCCGGGCCGGGCCGGCGGCGGAGAAGAGCTCGGAGGCAAGAGAGGGGTCATGCACTACCTCCAGCGGACCGCCATCCAGGGGACTCCGACCACGCTCACCGCGATCACGGGCCAGTACCAGTACGGGGCCAGGCAACACATCTCCTCCGTCCACCCGTTCCGGAAGTACTTCGAGGAGCTCGCCGTCGGCGACACGCTCATCACCGACAAGCACACGGTGACCCTAGAGGACATCGACCGGTTCGCGGACCTCTCCGGGGATAAGTTCTACGCCCACATGGATGAGAAGTCCCTGGAGGGCACCATCTTCAAGGGCCGGGTGGCCCACGGGTACTTCGTCTTGAGCCGCGCGGCCGGGCTCTTCGTGGACCCGCCGAAGGGGCCGGTGATGCTGAACTACGGTCTGGAGGACTGCCGCTTCATCAAGCCCGTCTACCCGGGGGCGGTCATCGGAGTGCGGTTCACCTGCAAGGAGAAGCTCGACCAGGAACGGAAGGGACCGGAGGACATCGCCAAGGGAATCGTGAAGTGGCTGGTGGACGTCTACGACGAGACCGGTGAGTCCGTCGCCATCGCGACCATCCTCACCATGGTTCAGAAGAAAGACCAGGGCGGGAGCTAGAACGACTGGACCTGGGTCGCGCGGTTCGAGTCGCTCTTCTTCGGCACGCAGTCCTTGATGGGCTCGTCGAAGTTGGGCTTCACACCCTTGGGTCTGCGCTCGGCGAAGACCTGGGAGGTGAAGATGAACTGCCCCTGGACCTCGCAGAGGGCGACGCCGGTCTGGTTGATGTAGGCCTGGAGGATGTTCGCCCGGTGCCCGGGGCTCTCCATGTACTTCTTCACGATGTCGGCGACCAGGCCGGGATCAACCTTCGGTCTGAAGACCGCGGAGATGTTCGCGGAGATCTCACAGATCTGGTAGTTCCCCTTGCACACTCCGGCCTCCCGGGCCCGGACCCCCTCGTCCTTCCCGGCGTCGTCCTTGTGCCGGGACCCGTTCTTAATCTCTAACCGGATGCAGGCCATGTACTTATCCATGCCGGGCTGGTCGTCCCGCTTGATCTCCTCGCACTTCCCGGTGATCTTCGAGGCCATGAAGGCGCACTGGCCTTTGGCGATGGCATCGAGGTCGGCCTTCCGCTCGAGCTACCACTCCCGCTGCTTGCAGCTCCGGGCCTCGCTCTCCAGGGCGTCCTTCCTCCGCTCCTCGTTGATCCCCTCGAAGAACTGCGCGGTGAGGGCTTCGGTGTCAAGGCCCCCGGGATCCGCAGAGGCCGCCGACAAGCGCAGGAGTTCCGAGTCGATCATCCTGGAAACGTCCTCCCGGCAGTCGTGGTCCAGGGAGAAGCCATCGCGGCTCAGGGTTAGGGTGGTGGTCGCGAGGAAGAGGAAGCACAGGGTTTTTATCTTCATCGAAGCATGATAGCAAGATCCGAGGCCCGGACTAGAGCGGGTCGGATTTGCCTCCCGCCGGGGGCCTAGCCGTTGACCGACTTCCTCAGTAGGTTTAAGAGTTCACCCAGGACGGCGTTCTGGCCCCGGTCCTTCCTCGTCACCACGGAGACGGTGTAGGGCGCCTCCCAGCCCGCGGCGAGGGGGAGCGCTTTCAGGCCCTGCCGCTCTCCCGCGACGACCAGGTCCGGAACCAGCGTCCAGGCATCGGAGCTCACGACCTTGGCGATGGCACAGTCGTCGCTGTCGAAGTAGAAGACGGACTCGGGCCTGATCCCGAAGGCGTCGAACATGGGATGGGTTTCACACAGCTCCACCCCGGGCCTGGACTTGTGGATCACGGCCGGGAACCGATCGAGCTCTCGAAGAAGTCTCTTCCCACCACCCTTCTCGTTCAAGAGCGGGTGGCCTCCGCGAACGGCGATCTGGAGCTGCCCTCGGTGGATCACCTCCTGCTGGAGGTCCGGGTGGGCGAAGGGGCTGAAGCACAGTCCGAGGTCCAGGGCCCCGGAGACGACGTCGGAGAGGACGGTGGCCGTAGCCTGAGAACAGACCTCCGCCGTAAGTCCGCGGTTCGCATCCTGCAACTTGCTCAGGGTCGGGGTGAGGAGCTTCCAGGAGAG
>SXUH01000442.1 GCA_005791855.1 Bdellovibrionales bacterium | reverse complement strand
GAAATCCTCTTGGAAAACGCGGATGAAATTTATAATAAATTTATCCAGAACGTTGATTTGCCAGATTAGTCAGTGCCATATTGACTCCGAATGCATTTAGAAGCTCTGCCAGTTCTTACTTTCAAAGAGTTAGATCTTCGGTCGTTGAAACAATTACAGCACATTTTTTTTAGTAGTTATAGCTAGATGGCCATTCGGCGTCCTCACCTCCCCCCTGTGTAAGTAAAAAAATATTTCTAATTTTCTAATTCGTGGGTACTAGAAATAAATAGAAACCTTCTCAATAGAATTGGAGATGTTATGAAATTTTCAACAGCATTAGTCCTCTTGCTTGCTGCCTCCGTCAGCACGCAAGACGTCTTTGCCCAGGGCCGCGGACGCGGCGGCGGCGGGGACCGAGGTGGAATGGGCGGCGGCGGACGACCAGAAAGACCGAGCATGCCGAGCGGCGGTTCTCGACCTGAGAGACCTTCATTCCCAGGCGGAATGGGTGGCTCACGGCCAGAGAGACCGAGCATGCCGAGCAACGGCGGCTACTCTCGTCCGGAAAGACCTTCGTTCCCAGGCGGAATGGGTGGAACTCGACCGGAAAGACCATCCTACCCTACGACGAGACCGGAGAGACCATCATTCCCGGGCGGAATGGGTGGAACTCGACCAGAGAGACCATCCTACCCTACGACAAGACCTGAGAGGCCGACTTACCCGAACGGCGGCATGGGCGAGACACGTCCACAGCGGCCAACCTTCCCGAACGGCGGCATCGGTGGGACTCGTCCTCAGCGACCTACGAATCCGAACGGTGAGATCGGCGGAACTCGTCCGCAGAGACCTACGTACCCGAACGGTGGGATCGGCGGAACTCGTCCGCAACGCCCAACTTACCCGAACGGCGGCATCGGCGGGACTCGCCCTCAGCGACCCACATACCCGAACGGTGGGATCGGCGGAACTCGGCCGCAGCGACCTACCTACCCGAACGGTGGCATCGGTGGATCACGTCCACGCCGTCCGGTTCCAGGGTACGGCAACGGCGGGATCCGGAATCCTCGGAACGGTGGGATCTCTCGATCCTACGGACGTCCGAGACTTCCGAACAACCACTACCGGCCTTCGCGGAACAACTACAACACCCGCTACTACACACGTCCGTACGGGTACACTCCGATCCGCTACTCGAGCTACTACCATGCTCCGTACCGGTCTCCGTACTACCACAGCATCCGGTACTCCCGTTCGTACGACTGGTACACCTACGTCTCCGTCTCGTACCCGACCTACATCTACGTGAACTGGATCTTCTACCCGGCCTCCGGGTACAGCAACGGGTACTACACGCTTGATAACTACCCGTACTACGTCTACAACGGCTACCGGTTCCGGTACAGCACCGTCGACTACTGTAACTATCAGCTGGTTGATTCTTACGACCAGCGAGTGCAGACGACGTACTGGAACCAGACCTGTAACTCCGGGTACGACAGCTGTTCCTACGAGCGAGACCGGCTGAACTCGCAGATGGGGGAATACCGGTACT
This sequence comes from Bdellovibrionales bacterium, assembly GCA_005791855.1. GTDB lineage: Bacteria > Bdellovibrionota > Bacteriovoracia > Bacteriovoracales > Bacteriovoracaceae > Peredibacter. The sequence continues at coordinate 7,635 of SXUH01000442.1, read as the reverse complement.
TCTGCTCTGAGACTTTCAGAGACCAGAACTACGACTTCTCCACTCCGACCTACGACTACGACGACTACAACGCTTCGTCCGATGATCAGCAGTATGACGACTCATACGACGATCAGGAGTGCATCGACAGCGACAACGACGGATACTGCGACGATAAGTAAGCTCGGAGGAAGACTCTAAGCTGGAAGGCCTTCCGAAAGGGAGGCCTTTTTATTTTATGCCGCAGGCCCGGAGCCACTCCGGCTGCGCTTCGATGAGCTTCCGCGCCCGCATGTCGAAGAACCCGACGGTGAAGACGGCGTCGGAGGCGACCTTCCCGTCGCTCTTGTACATGATCTGCTCGAGGACCATGATCTTCGTGTTCACCACTTCGATCGTCTTCGAGGTGATCCTGATGGCCTCGCGGTTTTTGAGCTCGCGCTTGAAGCGCACCTTGAGGTCGAGGATCACCGGGCCCACCTGGTGCTTCTGGATGTAGTCCAGGCCGAAGCCGTTCCTGGTGATGAAGTCCCAGCGGGCTTCTTCGTAGATCTGGACGTAGGCGGCGTTGTTGACGTGGCCAAAGCTATCCAGGTGCGCTTCCCGGATGAGCACGTCGTATTCGAAGATTGTGTTGTCGTTCATTTCTACTCTAAGTTAAGGGCCTCGATACGCTTGTCAGCTTGCATCTGACCGTACTTCTTAGATATTTTCTGAAATAAACCAGAGGCTTGTCCATCAATATCTCCGGAGGCGATGGATCGATCTTCTTCGACCCCGCCCTGGCTCTTATTGTCGAACATGCTTTGGAATGGATTCGCGTCAGGTTTTCCGCCTTGCACACTCTTGTAGCCGCCCCCGCCGCCGTATTCGTAGTTACCGGCGGTCTGCTTGGATTTGAGGGTCGGGTCTTTCTGGCCTTCGGTGTTCGCGCCTTCGAGGTCGTCTCCGAGAGATGCGCCACCGCCGCCACCGCCCGCGGCTCCTCCGCCCCCGCCCCCGCCGCCGGCGGAGCCGCCCCCAGGCTGGACGGCAGCGGCCGCTGCTGGGTTGAGGATGTCGTTCGCCGCTTTGGCGTCAGCGGCGAAAGGGGAAGTAACATCGGCCACCGGGCTACCGAGGTTCGAGGGGTCGCCCTCCTCTCCGAAGGTATCGGTCACGCCGTCGCCCATGCCGAAGCTATTGTTGCCGTTGCTTCCGATCCCGCCGAAGGTTCCGCTGATGGTAGATGGGTTGGAGACCCGGTTTCCTCTGCCGACGCAGGCGGGGTCGGCGGGGTTGAGGGCACAGCGCTCGATCATGACGTCTTCTTCGGTCGGGGCGTAGTTCTGCTTGCCGGCCTCCATCTTCTTGGCGATGTTGCCGAACTGGTTCATGGCCATGCCGGCGGCGATGCCTTTCTGGATGAAGTCGACGATGGCGTTTTTGAGGGCGGCGTGGGCCATCTCATTGGCAAAAAGTTCGCTCTTCCTCATGGTCACCGATACCTTCGAGGCTTTGTCACAGGGCATCGGGCTTGGTGAATCGGGTTTGAACTTATTCTGGCAATTTTTAGTTACGCTTTCAATCTTCGAGCTTGGCCAAGACATTTTTGAACTCAGGGCCGCAACCGCTGCGGAGTAAGCCATCGCCCGCTGCTGATTCATGTTCTTAATGTTATTGTTATTGGCGATGGAAGCGTCGATCGCAGCTTCCTGGACATTCCCTTTGGCTACTGATTCGTTAACCTGAGACGTGAGCTTCTTGTTGTTCACGTCGGTCATTATTTTATGGGTTAGGTTCAAGGCGGTTTCAGCGTTCAGGACCATGTTGTACATTCCAACTGCGCTGGTGCAGGCTTTGTAGTCGAGGGTGTACCCGCCTCTCTGGTAGCATGTTATCTTCTTATCGATTGAAGTCATCGAATCTGTTTTCCGAATGTCTTCACTCGCATAATCTGCCATCTTCTGAAGGGCCCTGCAAATTTCAGTCGACGTCTCCAAGTTCGCCAGAGCTTGTGGTTGTGGAGGTGTCGAATTCTGTAGCCGGGGCTTTTCAGTTTGGTAGTTCTTCCATTCTAGCGCACACTCTTGGCCGAGAGTCATTTTACCATTGGTCGTTTGGCCTGGTTGCTGAGGCGGTTGCTGGGTATTACGATTACTATTTGCCTCTGTTTCTTCTACGCACTTCTGAAGGTCCTCCCTATCGGCACACTGTCTGAAGCATTCGTCGGTTTGGCATACCTGTCGTAAGAGGTAATCGGGATTCGTATTGGATCTTTGAGCATGCAGCTCGAAGGAAAGTCCTAGCAGTACAAAAGAAAATATTTTGGTGTTCATAAGCTTCTCTGTGTCCTATCGAACTTATCGGTTAAACTGGTAGAACCTTGATTTGATTATAATTTCAATGGATTGAGGCTCGAGAACAAAGCGTCCTCCAGTAATGAATCCGATGAGTTAGAGGGATTCGGCGAACTCCTGAAGGCGTATCTCTGGCATGATAAAGAGGCACTGTGATTAAAAGCTACGGGAGCTTTTTCGGCTCTCGCCTCTCGAAGATCTTGTTGTAATTCAGGAAGTACCGATTCGAAACCTGCTTGAAAATCGATACGTCGCTGTCTTCGGCGATCTCCCCGTTTCCGGCGGTATCACCAGCCGAGGCGTCGGCCTCAAGCTCAGCGAGCGGAACGCCGGCGGCGTCGTCGATCTTCGACTCCGAGAGATTGAGGTTCTCCGTCGGCGGGACCTCGATGGTTTTTTCTGCTCCGGCGGAAATCTCTTGGGAGCTTTGTCTCTTGTCGGTGCTCACTTCACTCATGTCCTTATTAAGAGCTTCCTCGGAGATGCCTTTGGAGGCCAGGTCTTTGCTCAGGCTGGCCTTCATGCTAGCAAGCTGGGCCTCGCTATCGGCGTTTAGGTCGATCGGTTTCTGGCCGCTAGCCACTCTTGAAGCGTTCAGCTTCTTCAGCTGTTCATCCTTAATCTCGTTTGCTCTGGAAGCCATCGCTTCGAGGGCCGAGGCGGAGACGTCGGCCTTGGCCGCATCTCCGTCTGCGACCGCCTGGGCGAAGTCGGTCCCGAGGTTGGCGATCGACTTCAGTGTCGGGATGCTGTTGTCTGTTCCGAAGTTTATCTTCGAGAGGGTGATCGGCTTCGAGCACTTCTCCGAGTAGGTTAACTTCCCGTCGAATCCCTTGGTCCAGCAGTTCTTCGGTAGTCCGCTTCCGAGAGGGAGGGATTTGATGTTGTAGGACTTCGTCGGATTGTTGGCAGTGGCCCCGTTCCCGCTCTGGGTGCCGGCCGTCGTGAGGCTAGCCCCTTCAGCAACGTTGTTCGTAGCCTTCGTTTCCTCTTTAAACTGTGCGATGAGCTTTTCTAGGATAGTAATCCTCTCCTGGATCTTACTTGCGGTAGCGCCCATCTTCGCGACGAGGGTAGCGGTGAGACCCGCTGCTGCACCAAAGAAGACTAATCGACCTGTGGGTGAGTTCATGGCGGTGGCCATCGAAGTTCCTAAGCTCGTGACTGACACTGCGAGTGCAGCGCCCATTGCGGCGTAGGGAGATACTCCGCCGCCTGCATTACCCACGCCAAAGGCGTAGGCAGCCACGATAGCCTTCTGGACAGCGCTAGTCGAAGCAACTGCTGCGCCTGGCGCACAGGTTCCGATCCACCCGGGAGGAACGAGGGTAAAAGGCGCGGTGGCGACTTCGATGGTGGCGAGGGCCGTTGCCGCTGCGTAAATCGCCATGATCGCCGTTAGCCACATCTTCCTCTTGTTGGCGAAGGCTTTGAGGGCTTGCTCGTCCTTCAACTGGGCTTCGAGGGTGGCGAGTTGGAGATCTCCGCCGATCTTTAGCTTACCTTCTAGGGCCTTCAATTCTTCCGTCTTTAGTCGCTCGGCTTCGGTGTGAGTCTTTCCTCCGAGGATTTCGCTTGCCACGTAGACGAGGGAGCCTGCGAAGAAAAGCTGAATCGAAGGGATGACCGCACCGGTCTTGCAAGTCAGTAGGGCCGAAGTCCCGACCACCGCGGTCCCGATGGAGAGGATCTGATCGAGGTATGATTTTTTCCCAGGATCCGGAAGACTTCCTCCCGAGGTCGATGCCGTCGTTGATCCCCCTGCCGTCGTCCCCTGCGCAAACGCCACCGGCGCTGCCATCAGGTTGAAGCACATGAGAATCACGATGATCTTGTTCATAAGCCTATCTTATCCTAATAAAAAAAAATCCTGCTAATCTTCCGGAGACTTAGCAGGATCGAATGTACGTGTTCGATTTCACAAGACTCCCCTCGAGAAGCCGGTGCCAATTTTTATTGCTTCTTCTTAGGCTTCTTTTTCTTCTTGCCCTTGATGATGATCATGGCCACGGCGCCGATGACGAGGATGGCGACGAGGAAGAGGGAGTCGTCGCCGCCGCCGCCGGTGTTCGCCCGCTTCTGGGTCCGGTCGGCCTGGAGGTCCATGACGGAGTTCGGGTTGAAGGTCGAGTCGGCGAAGTTCGTGTCTTCGGCCTTCCCGGACCGGAGGTCGGCGAGCTCGGCCTTCTTCTGGCGGAACACCCGGAGGGTCGAGACGAGCTTGTCGATGATCGGCTGGTAGGTCGTGTAGAGGTCCTTGCTCACGGAGAAGGTCACGGCGACGCCGAGGTCTTCCTTCACGGTCGCGAGGTACCGTGTGTAGAACCCCGGGACCTCGGAGGCGAGGTGGAGGGCGTCGACCCACTGGTGGTCGTTGATCTTGGTGAGCTTGGTGTGCTTCGGCTCGGAGATCTGCTTCTTCCCGCCGGGGAGGTTGTACTCCTTGGTCTTCTTCAGGTAGGCCTGGTACTCGTCGATGCTATCCTGCTCGCCGCGGATCTTGGCGGCGAGGATGATGATGGATTCCTTCTTGCGATCGGCGTTCTCGCTCTGGCAGACGTACTCGGAGCCCTCGAGGGCACATTCCCAGCCGGACGGGAGCTCGAACTCGCAGTACTTGCTGGAGAAGCGCTTCGCGGAAACCGCTGAACTAAGTGTGAGGCCCACGAGGAGGGCCGAGAGTAGCTTCATGAGCTCAATCCTTTTAAAGTCTGATGTCTACTCTAGATTCTAATGCAATCTGGGGAGGTTACAACGCTACTAATTTGCCTCCCGGGTCGACGACGGAAACCGTCGGCCACTAGCGGATGCTGGCGCGGGCGACCTGCCCTTCTTTCAGTTCTTTAGCCGGATTGAATCGCTCGGTGATCTTGACGATGGCGGTTTCGGACTTGGCCTGGACGACCACCCCCCTTGCCAACAAAACGTTGCCTCCGACGTAGTTGAACTCGAAGATGTCGAAGCGCATTCCCTTCTCCACGTCGTGGGAGAGGCCCTTGTCGATGACGACGAACTCCTTCTTGGGAGAGACCTTCGAGACCGAGGCTTCGATGTCGTATTCCTTGAACTCCTCGTCGACCCGTCGCTTCGGCGTATCGACTCGTCGGACGAGGTTCACGCCGAAGGCCGTGCCGAGGTCGGTGGAGTTTCCGCTGACGACCTGGCTCCCCCGCAGTTCCACCCGCCAGTGGGGTCCGAGGGCGACGTTGAGGCCAGCGTAGGGAGTGACCCATTCTCGGTCGGTGCTATTGTAGAGCCGGGAGACGCCGGTGTTGAAGACGGGCTTCTGGGTGAGATCGCCTTCGTGCGGGTCGCTCTTGAGCGAGCTCACCCCGTCCACTCCGGCGACGAGGGCGAGGTAGCGGAACCGCAGGGCACCTTCCGCCTGCCAGTAGATCTCGTTCGAGAGTTCCTTCCCCGGGTTCCGGAGCCCAGCCCGGGCGGTGAGGAAGTAGGAGTTCGTCGGAGCGGCGTAGGTGACGCCGAGGCCTCCGGACATCTCGTTCCCGTGGTCGCCGAGGACGAGGTCTTCCTTCCCCGTGACGCCGTCGTACTCGTCGTTGGTGTAGGGAGTGAACCGGTAGAGCCCTTCGAGGGTGTACTGGAGCCGTCCGACCGGATCGAAGGCGTACATCAGGTGGAAAACCGTAGATTCGAAGCCACTCGAAGAGGCGTCGATCTTCTCTCCCGATCCGTCCGTGTAGGAAGACGTGTTCTGCCGGAACCTCGCTCCCGCGCCGACCTGCAGCTGGGGGGTCAGGCCGTAGAGCCCGAGGACCTCGAGCTGCGTGCGCTTGAAGGACTGGTCGTCGGTCAGGGTCGTGGAGTTCCCCTCGGGGTCGATGGTCTTGGTGGTGTTGAAGTAGTCGCCGTAGAGACCGAGCTGGTACCCCTTCTCTCCCAGGGTCTGCGTCGCCGGGACGTAGCTCGTCTGCGCCCAGGACTCGATGCCTGCGAGGAGGAGGAAAAGCACGGGTAGGTAGTTCATTTCCCCTATTATAGGGAAGGAATCGATGATTGTAAAAATTTGTCAGAGGGTTTTTCGAAGCTCAGGAGGTCCGCCTCCCGGTACCAGACGCCGTTGTTCTTCGAGAAGAGGCAGATGGATTCGAAAGGCAGAGCCGTGAACTCCGGAAACTCCCGCCGGGCGAGGTCGATGGACGAGTGGAGGTCGGAGACCTCGAGGTAGCGGCCGATGGTGAGGAAGGGTTTCTTCGAATCCTTCATCTTCTTCTCCCGGTCCGTGATGTAGGACTGGCAGATGGAGAACAGCGATTCCTGGCAGAAGGCCAGGTCCTCTTCGACGATGGGGTTGAGGTAGATGAGCTTCTCCTTCTTGTACTCGTGCACGTCCATGCCGGTGAACTTCATCGTGTGGTTGGTGAGGTTGTCGAAGTAGAACGACTCGAGCTCCTCCACGAGTTCCTGCTTGAGCTTCTTGATCTCCGGGACGTCGACCTCGAAGGGCGGGACGATCGGGAGGAAGAGGTACGGGTTCTTCTGGTACTTGTCGTCGAAGCGGGAGCGGAAGCTGTCGATGCTCTTTGCGAAGGAGTTGTCAGAGAAGAAAGTCAGCCCAACGAAAAATTTAGTTTTCATGGGACCTCCCTTGGACTTTAGAACCTAAACACAAAGGTATCATAGATGCTGTTCGGGGACAGTACAAATGAAAACGGAGGGGAAATTACTCCCCCCCCCATCTATTTTCATTACTTTACCGGGTCGAAGGTCGCGCCGGAGCCCAGTTCTTCCTCGATCCGCAGAAGTTGATTGTATTTCTCCATGCGGTCGGATCTCGAAGCGGACCCGGTCTTGATGTGGCCAGCGCCGCAGGCGACGGCGAGGTCGGCGATGAAGGCGTCGGCCGTCTCCCCCGAGCGGTGGGAGATGATGGCCTTGAACTTGTTGTCGAAGGCGAGCTTCAGGGTATCGAAGGTCTCGGTGAGGGAGCCGATCTGGTTAAGCTTCACCAGGATGGCGTTGGCTTCCTTGTTGTCGATCCCGCGCTTGAGGATCTTGGCGTTGGTCACGAAGAGGTCGTCGCCGACGTTGGTGAGCTTCCCGCCGAGCTTCGCCTGGAAGGCCATGAAGCCGTCCCGGTCGCTCTCGTCGAAGCCGTCTTCGATGGAGTAGATCGGAGCGGTCTGGGTGAGGCCCTCGTAGTAGGCGATCATCTGCTCGTAGGAGTAGTCCTTCCCGCCCATCTGGTACTTCTTGGACTGGCTGTCGTAGAACTCGGAGGCCGCGCAGTCCAGGGAGATGGAGATGTCGGTCCCGGCCTTGTACCCGGCCTTCTCGATGGCCGCGAGGATGCAGG
>SXUH01000441.1 GCA_005791855.1 Bdellovibrionales bacterium | reverse complement strand
CGGGAAGGTCTAAAATGGTCTCAACAGAGGGTACTTCTATGGAAAATCAAATCACGCTCGACATCAAAGGCATGACCTGCGCCTCCTGCGTAAACCGGATCGAGAAGAAGCTCGCGAAGGCCCAGGGCGTGGCCTCGGCCTCGGTGAACCTCGCGACGGAGAAGGCGAAGGTCGTCTTCGATCCGAAGCACCTGACCATCCCCGGGATCATCCAGATCATCGCGGACGCCGGCTACGAGGCGAGCGAGCCGAGGAAGGAGCGCTCGCGGGGAGGCGAGCTCAACAAGGATCGGAAGCTCATCGCCCTCTCCTTCATCCTCACGCTCCCCCTCGTCCTCCCCATGCTCCTCGGGCCCTTCGGGATCCACCTCCTGCCGTCTCCGTGGATCCAACTCCTCCTCGCCTCCCCGATCCAGTTCCTCATCGGAGCGCGCTTCTACAAAGCGGCCTGGGGGGCGCTCAGGGCCCGGAGCGGGAACATGGAACTCCTGGTGGCCATCGGGACCTCGGCGGCCTACCTCTTGAGCCTCTACCTCATGTACAAGAGCGCCGGGCACTGGTCGCACCACCCCCCGCACCTCTACTTCGAGGGCTCCGCGGTGATCATCACCCTGGTCCTCCTCGGGAAGTACCTCGAGGCCCGGGCGAAGATCCAGACCAGCGAAGCCATCACCGCTCTCCAGAAGCTCCGGCCCGCGGTTGCCCGCCTCCGGAGGGGCGCTCAGGAGGTCGAGGTCCCCGTGGAAGAGCTCCGGCTCGGCGACCTGGTCGTCATCAGACCGGGGGAGCGCATCCCCGTGGATGGCCTCATCCGGAGAGGATCCACCCAGGCCGACGAGTCCCTCATCACCGGGGAGAGTCTTCCGGTGGAAAAACGTGAAGGAGACAAGGTGGTGGGTGCGGCCATCAACGGAGACGGGTCGATCCAGGTCGAGGTGACCGCCCTCGGCACCGAGACGGTCCTCTCGCGGATCATCCGACTGGTGGAGGACGCGCAGGCGGTGAAGGCCCCGATCCAACGGCTGGTGGACAAGGTGAGCGCGGTCTTCGTCCCGACGGTCCTCGCGGTCGCCGTTGTAACTTTCATCCTCACGGGCTTCACCTCCCTGGACTGGGAGCAGGCGATCATCCGCGGCGTCGCCGTCCTGGTCATCGCCTGCCCGTGCGCCCTCGGGTTAGCGACACCGACCGGCGTGATGGTCGGAACGGGGGCCGCGGCGAAGGCCGGGATCCTCATCAAGGACGCCGAGGCCCTCGAGGTGACCCAGTCGATCACGCTCATGGCCTTCGACAAGACGGGAACCTTGACCCAGGGGAAACCGGTGGTGAAGAGCGTCTCCGCGTTCGAGGGTTCGGAGGAAGGAGTTCTCCGATTGACCGCGGGCCTCCAGAGCGGCAGCGAGCATCCACTGGCGAAGGCCGTGCTGCAGGAAGCGCGGAGGAAGAAGCGTTCGATCGAGGAAGCTCACGATACCCGGGCCCTCCCGGGGCGAGGCCTCATGGGAACGATCGACGGACGGAAGCTCCTGCTCGGGAGCAAGAGACTCGTGGCCGAACTGGGGCTGATGGACCAGGCCCTCGGGCCACGGACTCAGGAGTCGGAGGCCCTCGGAGCGACGGTCTCCTACCTCATCGCGCCGGAGGCCAGGAAGGTCCTCGGCATGATCACCTTCACCGACGCCCTCAAGGACACGGCGACGGCGGCGGTCCGCCGGCTGCAGGGCCTGGGGATCAGAACCATCATGCTCACCGGAGACAACCAGGGAAGTGCTTCCGCCGTCGCCCGGACCCTCGGGATCGACTCCGTTCGCGCGGAGGTCCTGCCGGAGGATAAGGCCCAGGTGATCCGGGAGTTCCGCGCTAAGGGCGAGATCGTCGGGATGGTCGGAGACGGGATCAACGACGCCCCGGCCCTGGCGAGCGCCCACGTGGGCATGGCCATGTCCACCGGCACCGACGTGGCCATGCATTCCGCCGGGGTCACTCTCATGCGAGGAGATCCGCTGCTGATCCCGGACGCCGTCTCGATCTCGCGCCGGACCTATCGGAAAATCAAGCAGAACCTCTTCTGGGCCTTCATCTACAACGTCATCGGAATTCCGCTGGCCGCCCTCGGGTACCTGAGCCCCGTGGTCGCAGGAGCGGCGATGGCCCTGAGCTCGGTGAGCGTGGTCACCAACGCTCTCCTGCTCAGAAGATGGAAGCCCGGAGCGAACACAAAAGGAGAAGCCCCATGAACATCGGAGAAGCCTCGAAGCGCGCCGGCGTGAACTCGAAGATGATCCGGCGGTACGAATCCCTTGGCATCATCCCCAGGGCAGGCCGGACCCTGGCCGGGTACCGCAGGTACTCGGAGACCGACGTCCACATCCTGCGCTTCGTGAAGCGCGCCCGGGAACTCGGCTTCTCCATGAAGGACATCAAGCAGCTGGTGAGCCTCTGGCGCAACAAGAGCCGCCCGAGCTCGCAGGTGAAGACCATCGCCCTCAAGCACAGGGCCGAGCTTGAAAAGAAGCTTGCCGAGATCCAGCTCATGCTGTCCACCCTCAATCACCTGGTGGAAAACTGCCACGGGGATGGCCGGCCCGAGTGTCCGATCTTGGATGAGCTGGGGTGTCACTGATCGGTGCCGAACCCGGCTTTTATTGGCGTCCAAAAATTTCCTCCCCCCTGCTCCCCTACCCCCCCACGGACCGCGTCAGCACCCCGAGGGCCACGCAGACCCCGAGGATGGTAAACAATCCCCGCTTGAGCCAAAACTGCAGTATCAACGAAACCGCGCAGATCCCCGCCGCGCACCAGTCGACCGACTCCAGGCGCGGATACTCGAAGCTCAGCACCCCCGTTTGCACCAGCACGGACTCGAGGAAGAGGG
>SXUH01000440.1 GCA_005791855.1 Bdellovibrionales bacterium | reverse complement strand
TTCCTCTTCCACCACGGGATCGTCCGCCTCCTCATCCGGGACGAGGACCGGCGGCTCACCTACTTCCTCTGGAGCATCAAGCACACCTGCCGGCTGAGCCTCCGGATCCTCGGGATCGAAGTGGAGCTCGAGCTGCCGGCCCTTGACCGGCGGAGGTCCGGTCTGCTCCTGATCGCAAACCACATGTCCTACGTGGACGTGCTGGTGCTCTTCTCCCACTACCCGGCCCTCTTCATCACCTCCGTTGAGATGCGGGAGGTGCCGGTGCTGGGTCTGGTCGCCGAGCTCGCCGGGTGCTTCTTCGTCGAGCGGCGCCGGGAGCTCCGGAGTGAGACGACCCGGGCGGCGGAGCTCGCGCGCATGAACGAGAAGCTCGCGGCGGGCTTCGACGTCTTCCTCTTCCCCGAGGGGACGAGCTCCAGCGGAGACACCGTGCTACCGTTTAAGTCCACTTTCTTCCAGACGGCCATCGACTGCCAGACGAGCCTCGTCCCCATCTGCCTCAGGTACGAGCAGGGGCGGGAGGTGATCCCGTGGTACGGGGCCATGACCTTCCCGGACCACCTCTTCCGGCTCTGCCTGAGTTCACCCCTCCGGGCGCGGGTCACCCAGCTCGAAGCGGTGGCGCCGAAACTTAGCCGCCCGGAGCTCCGGGACCTGTGCTACAATCGGATCAAAGAACAGTACGAGACCGCCTAACTCCGATGACCAAAAGAAAGTTCCACTTCTACCTGCTCCGAGGGCTCACTCGGGAAGCTGCCCACTGGGGAGAGCTCCCAGCCATCCTCGCGGAGCGGTTCCCCGGCTCGAAGGTCACCTGCCTGGACCTCCCGGGGTCCGGGGAGAACCGGCACGTGCGGGCCCCGCTCACCATCGACGGGAACGTCGCGTTCCTGCGGGAGCGCTACCTCTGTCCCCGCGAGCGCGACGAAAGGCCCGTCGTCCTCTCGATCTCCCTCGGGGGAATGATCGCCGGAGCGTGGCTCGCGCGTCACCCGGAGGACTTCGAGAGCGCCGTCCTGATCAACTCAAGTTTCAAGGGCGTCTCCCCCCTCCATCACCGGCTCAAACCCCGGGCCCTCCTCTCCGTTTTAGAGGTCCTGGTGAAGAAGGGCGCGGCCAAGGAGAGGGAAATCCTACGCCTCGTGAGCAACGAGGCTCCGCTCAAGGAGGAGAGAGTCGAGGCCTGGACTCGCATCGCCCGGGACAGGCCCGTGACCCTCGCCGCGGGCCTCTGCCAGCTCTTCGCGGCGGCCACCTGTCGCATCCAAGACGAACCTCCCCGGGTCCCCGTCCTGATCCTCGCCTCCCGGGGAGACCGCATGGTGGACGTCGAGTGCTCGCGGCGCCTCAGTAGAAAGTGGAATTCAGTCCTGGTAGAACACGCGACGGCAGGGCATGATATAAGTGTGGACGACCCGAGCTGGATCGTCGATCAGATCGGAGTCTTCCTTCAATGAACACATTCAACGAACTCGACGAGCTCCTCCGGCTGGAGCGGTATCGGAGTTCTCTGATCCGCTTCGAGACCCTGGGGACCATCGAAACCCGAGAGGCGGCGTACCCGGTCAAGGCCATCGTCATCGGCTCCGACGACCGGTCCCTCCCGACGCTGGGGTTCTTCGGCGGCGTCCACGGCCTGGAGAAGGTCGGGAGCCAGATCCTGCTCGCGTTCTTCCATTCCTTCTTCTACCAACTCACCTGGGACCGGGACCTCGTGAAGAGCCTCGACGGGTACCGGATCGTCTCCATCCCGATCATCAACCCCGGCGGCATGGCCCGGTCCACCCGCTGCAACCCCTGCAACGTGGACCTCATGCGGAACGCTCCCGTGGAGGCGGACCCGGAGCACACCCTCCCGCTCATCTCCGGCCACCGCGTGAGTCCCCAGCTCCCGTGGTACCGGGGCGAGGCCGGCAAGGGGCTAGAGAAGGAGGCGCAGATCCTCGTGGACTTCGTTAAGCGGGAAATGTTCGAGGCCCAGATGGCGCTGTCGCTCGACGTGCACTCGGGCTTCGGCGTCCGGGACCAGATCTGGTACCCGTACGCGAAGACCAAGGCGGAGTTCCCCCGAAAGGCGGCGGCGCTGAAGCTCAAGGCCCTGCTGGACACGACCTTCCCGCACCACATCTACAAGTACGAATGCCAATCCGATAACTACATCACCAGCGGCGATCTCTGGGACTACCTCTTCGACGGCCACCACGAGCAGGAGAAGGACCGGGTCTTCCTCCCGCTGACGCTGGAGCTCGGCTCCTGGAACTGGATCCGGAAGAACCCGGTGCAGTTCTTCAGCAAAGCGGGCCTCTTCCATCCCATGAAGCACCACCGGCACTCGCGGATCATGCGGCGGCACCTGATCCTCCTGAACTTCCTCCTGCGCGCGGTCCGGAACCACTCCGCCTGGCTCGAGGCTTAGGGGCCGTAGGACCTGGCGACCTTCGAGAGCAGGACCTCGATGTCCACCGGCTTGACCAGGAGGCTACCCGGGCCACAGTTGGCCGGGAGAGTGAAGCTCCCCATCGCCGTCATGACGAGCACGCTCACGGCGGCGTTGAGCTCCGGGTGCTCTCGCTCGAGGTTGCTCAGGAACTCCTCACCGGTCATGTAGGGCATGTGGAGGTCGAGGAGGATGAGCTTCGGTTCGAACCCTTTCTTGATGAGAGTGAGGGCCTCGCTGCCGCTGTTGACCTGGACCACGGAGTAGCCTTCTCCGGTCAGCACGTCGGAGATGATGTTGCGGATGTCGTAGTCGTCTTCGATGATGAGGATGGGTTTTTTCATATAGAAACTCTCTTGAGGGCACGTTAAGTTTGTGATCGCTATCCTGCGCTTAGTTAAGCACCTTCGGCTGAATATGTAGAATGCTCAAAAAAG
>SXUH01000439.1 GCA_005791855.1 Bdellovibrionales bacterium | reverse complement strand
TTGGAGTTGATCCAGATGTTCCCCTGGAGGTCCTCGTGGTTCACGTCCACCCCGGAGTCGATCACCGCGACGATGACTTCTTCCTGAGGCACGCCGAAGGCCCTGTAGGCTTCTTCGGTTCGCACACCCTCGGCGCCGTCGGCCGGAGAGAGGTTAAACCAGTTAGCCGGAGCTCCACTCAAGATGGATTCCTGGAGGAGGGTCCCCTTGGCGTTTTTTAGTACGTATTTCGATTCGTTACTCTGAAGCTTCTTGAGGTCGAGCTTCGCGCCCGGGATGACTTCCAGTGCGGCGAAGGCAGAAGACACGGCGAAGGGAACTGCGAGCGCGAGGAGCGCTTTCTTTGACATCATGGGGGTCCGTCCTTTGTTGATGAAACTGCACATTTTTATTCCTCAAGTAGGAAACAGTGACAAGCCACTTTACATCAATGTCAGACTATATAAGCCACATAGTGTCATATTTGCACTATTTGCTATGTCCTGGGAACTTTGTGACTCCGGAGGGAGAATTGAAAGTTTTACTTACTCTCCCCTAGCTAAATTCAAACCAAAGATTGGTTGAGTTCGATCCCGACCTTGATCGGCCGCTCGGTAGCTAGACCTCTGGATGTCAGAAGCTCGATGATCTCCGAGGGCCTCACCCCCGCTCCCTGCTTCACCTCCGACTTCACGAAGATCCCCGGCAGACGGCACGGAGAAACTTCGTCGATGACCTCGAGGATCTTCTCGGCGAGGTCGAGGGTCCCCGTGGAGATGTCGAGGATCAGGGGGCGGATGTCCTTCTCGAGGAAGACCTCGTCCTTCTTCGAGTAGGACTGGATGAGGATCTTCTCCTGGCCCCTCAGCGTCTCCACCACCGGCCCCAGCTCCGCGGGATTCCGCACGGGGATGAAGTAGGTGAAGGCCCTCGCCGAGTCCTGGATGGACGGAGTCTTGCTGTTGATGACGGTGATCTCCTTAAACACGATCCCGGGCTCGCTGTGGGCCTGGAGCTTGGCGAGTGTCGCGGAGAAGTCCGTCCACTCCACCGGCACGCGCACGTCGAAGTACTCCGTGAGAGAACTGATCCCCAGAGTGAGCGCGGGCCCGAAGGACAGGAGGGGCCTGAGGTTGTACCCTTCCGAGTGGAGCGTCTCCATCCCCGCGCGCTTGAAGATCCGCGCCATGACCTTCTGCAGATCCAGGTGGGAGATGAACGTGATGGGCCCGATCTTCGAGAACTCGATCCGGTACCTGTGGCCCAGGCTCTGGTTGCGCTTCTCCCGGAAGTCGACGATGTCTTTCTTCAGCACCGCCGGGGCGACGTACTCCTCGTGCTTGACGGCGTCCATTCCCTTGAGGAAGTCCCGGCGCTCCTCCACCATGCCCTTGAGGTCGCAGGCCACTCCGCAGTGGTAGCAGACGAGCTTCTTCTTATCGACGTCGAAGGTCTTCTCCAGGGCCTCGAGGCTCGAGTGGTGGACGATCATCCCGTGGACCTTCCCGCACGGAGGCGAGAGCCGGTTGTGGAGGGCCTTCTTCCATTCGATCTCGAGGAAGCGCTCGGTGAGGCCCACGTCGATGTGATCCCAGGCGAGCTTCCCGTTCATTGGGATGGTGCCGAGGAAGATCTTCGTATCCAGGCCCGAGCGCTCGACGCAGTCGACCCAGAGGTTGTACTTGAAGGTCTCGTCCCACCCGTCGAAGCGCGCTCCGCCCTTCCAGGCGTCGTAGATGATCGCGGCGACCCGCCGGTCACCCCTGGCTACGATCCCCTCGAGGGCGGAGATCTTCGAGTAGTGCTTGCGGAAGTTGAGGCGGAACTTCTCGGCGTAGTCCTTGAGGAGGTTCTGCTTCCGGTCGATCTCCGGGAGGGTGATCATGCTCGCCCACTGGAACGGCGTGTGGGGCTTCGGCACGAAGGAGGACACGGACACCGTGACCGTCGGATTCCGGACGCCGCACTCCGTGGCGCGCTTCCGGGCCTTCGCGGACGTCTCCATGATCGCGATGACGTCCTCGTCCTCCTCCGTCGGCAGGCCGATCATGAAGTAGAGCTTCATCTTCGTCCACCCCCGGGAGAACACGCTCTCCGCGGTCTTGATCATGTCTTCTTCGGAGACGTTCTTGTTGATCACGTCTCGCATCCGCTGCGAGCCGGCCTCCGGCGCGAAGGTGAGGGAGGTGTTCTTGACCTCCGCGAGCTTATCCAGGATCCGTTCGTCGAGGCCGTAGGCCCGGAGCGAGGAGATCCCGAGGGTGGCGTTTTCTTTCTGGAGCTTGTCGAGGAGCTCGATGACCAGCGGAGTGACCGCGGAGTAGTCCGCCGTCGAGAGGCAGGTCAGAGACGCCTCGTCGAAGCCTCCGTTCTTGAGGCCGTCCATCATCATCTGGACGACGTTCTCCGGGTTCCGCTCCCGCACGGGCCGGTAGATCATCCCCGCCTGGCAGAACCGGCAGCCCTCGGTGCACCCGCGGGCGAGCTCCACCGAGAAGCGGTCGAAGATCGCCGTCATGTGCGGGATCGGGGACTTGGTCGGGAACGGGTAATTCGTGAGGTTATCCACGAAGAACCGCTGGACCCGCGGCGGGACGATCCCGGCGAACTCCGGCTTCGGGCCCGTGACCACTTCCATCTGGGTCATCGGATCGATCGCGGTCTCGTAGAACTCCGGAACGTAGATCCCCTTCCACTTCGCGAGCTCGAGGAGGATCTGGGCTCTCGGGAGGCCCCGGGCCCTCGCCTCACCGATGAAGTGGGTGATCCGCGCGAAGAGCTTCTCCCCGTCTCCGACCACCACGAAGTCCATGAACGGCGCGAGCGGTTCCGGGTGCGTGGCGCAGGGGCCTCCGCAGATGACGAACGGATCTTCCTCCGCCCGGTCCTTGGTCCAGAGGGGGATGCCGCCGAGGTCGAGCATGTTGAGGATGTTCGTGTAGCTCATCTCGTACTGGAGGGAGAAGCCGACGATGTGGAAGTCTCCGAGCGGCTTGAAGTTCTCCAGGGAGACGAGGCGGAGCCCGCGCTCCCGGATCTGCGCCTCCATGTCGACCCAGGGGGCGAAGCACCGCTCGGCGAGCAGGCCCTCGTGCTGGTTGATTTCGTCGTAGAGGATCTTCATCCCGAGGTGGCTCATCCCGATCTCGTAGGTGTCCGGGAAGCACAGGGCGACCCGGCTCGAGGCCGAGTCCCAGTCCTTCCGCACGACGAAGTGTTCGCCGCCGATGTAGCGGGCCGGCTTCTCGACTTTTTCTAGGAATGAGGCATAGGGATTTTGCGAGGCCATAGAACTCCTGTTTGTTTCACTCTGAGACGAGCGGAAGGATTCGAACCTTCTCTGGGGTGAACTGTTCTATTAGCAGAAAGGGAAATTCTTGGAAAGGTTAAAAGCCGGAGGAAAGAGAAAATACCCAGCGCCGGTCTTCCTCTTCTCGGAGGCCCTCGAGGGAGCGGTCGATGGCATAAGTGGTGAGATCCAGGGCGAAGGTGCGTGACCGGAGCCCGAGGCCGCCCGACCCCCAGCCGTCTCCGTAGCCGGCCCGGAGGAAAATCCTCCGGTTGAAGTCGAGCTCGACCCCGAGGCCCGCGCGTCTCGTGGCGTCCGTGTCGTACTCGTCTCCGAGGTCCCGGAGGTTGACCTCCATGTGCACGCGCGAACTCTTACTGATCTGAGGAGTGATGGAGAAGCCGACGTCGATGGTCTGCGGGATGCTGTCGGGGACGCCTCCCTTCTCCGCGTGTCCGAAGTCACTGTCCGTGGCGTTCCGGAGCACCACCGAAAAGGTCGGGAGGAACTCCGCCGGGAGGGTGAGCTTCGCACCCGCGGTGAGCTGGAGGCTCTTCCCGAACCGCTTGTCCGCATCCGTGATCGTGACCGGCGCCGAGGGCCCGAAGGACTTGTAGAGCTGGGCCCGAGTGAGGTAAACCGCGGACGCCCCCACCTTGAAGATCCCTCCGAGGAAGGACGCGTTCAATGCCATGACGGGGCCGTGGTCTTTCCTCTCAGCGATCTCGAACTGGTTTGCGGCGTCGTCGTTGATGATGGCGCGGTTCCGCTGCGAGTAGAGGTACCCGAGGGTCAGGCCCCGGATGGTGAAGTTAGGAAAGAGGTTGAACCGCGAGTGGGCGAGCTTCCCCTGATTCTCCGCGAGGACCGTCCGCATCTCGTCGGGGTCGAAGGTCTTGACGTACTTCCCCGGCATCTCGATGGCCGTCCCGTCCCCGATGGCGTCGAGGAGACCGGAGCTCGCCTCCACGTGGAGGTTGAACAGGTGGAGCTGGGGCTTCCTCACCGTCCCGAGGCCCGCGGGGTTGTAGAACGCCGACCAGGCGTCATCCACCTTGCACAGGTAGGCGTTCCCCATGGCGAGGGCGCGGGAGGAGGTCACGAGCTCCGGGAACGCGGCGTCTTCGAAGTCAAGAGCGGCGATCGCTGGCTTCGCTAGGAAGAGTGGACTAAATAGGGCGACCAGTAGCAAGGCTCTCAATACGTGCTCCTGCTGATAGTGTAAAAGATGGGGGGAGCTAGAGGGTAGAGGGCAAAAAAGCCCTTACCAACCGAAGCCCATGGAGTAGCCGATGGCGAAGCGGATCTTCTCTTTGGTATCGGTGGTTTGGAGTTGCTGAGCGGTTAGCTCGCCTTTGGCGAAGATGGAGTTGAAGTCCAGCTGGAGGCCCGTGCCCACGGAGTTCACCGCGGTCTTGAGCTTCGGCTCGGCTCCGTTCAGCGCGGGATCCGGACTCGAGATCCGCCCCTCGAAGTCGTAGGTCGCCCGGGAGAAGCTCAGGTAGCTCAGGAGCATCTCGCTGAAGCGGTACCCGTAGACCACCAGGAACTCCTGCCCCCCGAGCTTGAACTCCACCGCCTTATCCTCCGTCTCGTGTTCGTTCCCTCCCACCAGCGCAGCGATGGAGAGCTTGTGGCCCGTCCCGTTCGCGGTCCGGGAGGCGCCGAAGAGTTGGAACTTCCCTCCGATGAGAGAGTTCCCACTTCCCGTGTGGGTCCAGACGGCGTCGAACTGTTCGAAGAACGAATGGGAAAAGAGGAAGCCGAGCCGGTTAAGGTCTCCGTAGAGCACTCCCTGGTCGATGGTATTCTGCGAGACATCGATGGTGAGTTGGTTGGCGTTTGTTTGCTGGAGCTCGATCTGTCCCCGGAAGGCCTGCCCTTGGGACTCAGGGGTGATGAAACGGTTTCCCGGGATGATGTACTTGGTAGCACAGCCACCTAAATAAATTAATGCTACAAGTACAAAAATCTTCATTTTCCCATGATCTCTCCTCTACCCTGATTTCCATAGCCTGCACAATTTTCCTAATCCCATTCCTTGGGAAAAATTGACAGCCTATTAATATATTAATTTTTTATTAAAATTATCCGATGAAATTGCATCAACAATCCTTTCAAAAGACTACATGACATGAAATTCCTAAGTCTCTTAATTCTCAGCCTGACCCTTGGATGTCAGGTGAAGAACCAGGAAGGCGGCAACGAGATCGTCTCTAATCACACGCCCTCGTCCAATAGGTTCTCCCTCTCAACAGCTCTGAATAAGACCTATTCGACCGGCCAGAACCTTGATTTCACCCTCACGTTTCCTGCCGCCGTTACGGTCACCGGAACTCCTCGGATCACCTTCACCATCGGAGCTTCAACGAAGCACGCCACCTACGTGAGCGGGAGCGGAAGCCAGAACCTCGTCTTTAGATACGTCGTCGCCGGCGGGGACACGGATAGCGACGGGATCGCCTTGAACGGCACGACCATCGACCTCCAGGGTGGGAGCTTGAAGTTCAACGCTTCCGAAGACTGTAACCTCTCCTTCAGCGCCTCTTCGATCTCCTCCGTGCTCGTCGACACCACGGCGCCGTCGCTCACCTCAGTAACGGCCCCGGCGAACGCGACCTACGGCCTTGGCCAGAGCTTGAACTTCACCGCGACCTTCTCCGAAGCCGTCGTCGTCACCGGGACGCCCTCCATCACCCTCGACGTCGGCGGGAGTGCTAAGGCCGCGACCTACGTCTCCGGTTCCGGGAGCCCGGCCCTCGTCTTCCGGTTCACCGTCGGGTCCTCCGACGCCGACGCGAACGGGATCTCCGTCTCGTCGCCGGTCGCACTTAACTCCGGAACCATCAGAGACGTCGGAGGAAACTCCTCCGCGCTGACCTTCACTCCTCCCAACACCGCCGCGGTCCTCGTCGCCGGTGCGAACCCGGTCGTCACCTCGGTGGTGGCTCCGACGAACGCGACCTACCTTTTGGGGAACAACCTCAACTTCACTCTCGTCTTCAACAAGGCGGTCACCGTCACCGGGGCTCCCCGCCTGAGCCTAAACATCGGCGGGGCCACGAGGTACGCGACCTACCTCTCCGGCTCCGGATCCTCCTCCATCGTCTTCCGCTACACCGTCGTCGGCGGCGACCTCGACTCCGATGGCATCGCCCTCGCCTCCCCCGCCCAGCTCAACGGCGGGACCCTCCGGGACACCCTCGCCAACGACGCCGTCCTCACCTTCTCCCCGCCGAGCTTAAGCGGCGTGAAGGTCTACACCACCGCTCCGGGGATCGTCTCCATCAACCTCCCGGGATCGATCCCGCCGAACGGCTACCTCCTCGGAGAGACCGTCGACCTCACCGTCGTCTTCTCGGAGAACATCACCGCGACCGGGACCACCTCGCGCCTCAAGCTCGACGTCGGCGGGGCCACCAGGTACGCCACCTACCAGTCCGGCAGCGGCACCAGCAGCTTCGTCTACCGCTACACCGTCGGGGCCACCGACCAGGACCTCAACGGCCTCGCGGTCCTGAGTCCGCTCGAGCTCAACGGCTCCACCCTCGCGAGCGCGACGGCGGTTGCCCCCGTGGTCACCTTCACCCCGCCGACCACCACGTCGCTCAAGATCGACGCCGTCGCTCCGACCATCGTCTCGAACACCGTCCCGGCCAGCGCCAGCTACATCGCGGGCCAGAACCTCGACTACGACGTCACCTTCAGCGAGCCGGTGAACGTCACCGGGACCCCGAGGCTCGTCCTCGACGTCGGCGGGACGACTCGCTACGCGACCTACCTCTCGGGCCACGGCACGAGCGTGCTGCGGTTCCGCTACCCCGTCGTCCTCGCGGACAACGACGCCGACGGGATCGCCACCAACGCCTCCATCGACCTGAACTCCGGAACCATCCGGGATCCGGCCCTCAACTCGAGCGCCCTCGTCCTCTCCACCAACAGCACCGGCGGCGTCCTGGTCGATAACACCGCACCGGCGATCATCTCCGTGACCCCGCCCGCTAACGGGACCTACAGCGATCCGCAGAACCTGGACTTCGACGTCCTCTTCTCCGAAGCCGTCACGGTCACCGGATCGCCTCGGATCGCCCTCACCATCGGAAGCACGACCCGGTACGCGACCTACCTCTCCGGCTCGACCACCGCGACCCTGAAGTTCCGCTACACCGTCGCCTCCGGGGACTTCGACGGCAACGGGATCGTCCTGACTTCGCCCATCGCCCTCAACGGGGGAACCATCCGGGACGGAGTGACCAATAACTCGAGCCTCGGCTTCACCCTTCCGAACACGAGCCTCGTCCTCGTCGGAACTCCGCTTTCCATCTCGAGCGTGACCCCACCGGCAAACGCGGAGTACACCACGGGCCAGAACATCGACTTCACCGTCGTCTTCACCGATCCGGTGGTGGTGACCCTCATCCCGCGGATCCAGCTAACTCTGACCAGTGGAACCGCCTACGCCACCTACCTCTCCGGCGGCGGAACCGACACCCTCACCTTCCGCTACACCGTGGGAGCGGGGGCCATGGACCTCGACGGAATCGTCCTCGCCTCCCCCCTTGACCTCAACGGCGGTGCGATCCAGGACGTCTCCTTTACTCAGAACGCGGTCCTCAGTTACACGCTTCCCACCACTTCGGGGATCCTCGTCGACGGAGTGGACGCGACCCTCTCCTCGGTCACCGCTCCGGCCAACGGAACGTACAACACCGGTGACGACCTCGACTTCGTCGCCACCTACAGCAGCGCGGTCACCGTCACGGGAACTCCCCGCATCGGCCTAACCATCGGCGCGGCTCCCGTGCAGGCCACCTACGTCTCCGGCTCCGGAACCACGGCCCTCACCTTCCGCTACACCGTGGGCTCGGGCGACGAAGACACTACCGGGATCGCCTCCGCTTCGCCCATCGACTTGAACTCCGGGACCATCAAGGACGCCACCGGCGACGACGCTCCCCTCGCCTTCACGCCGCCGAACACGGCCCTGGTCCTGGTCGACGCCATCTCGCCGTCCATCTCGAGCGTCAGCGCTCCGGCCAACGGCACCTACTACAACGGTGACAACGTCGACTTCACCGTCGTGACCAGCGAAGCCGTCACCGTCACCGGCGCGCCGAGGATCTCTCTCACCGTCGGTTCCTCCACCGTCTACGCCACCTACTTCTCCGGCAGCGGGTCCTCCAGCCTCTCGTTCCGGTACACCGTGAGCCCGGGCGACCTGGACGCCAACGGGATCTCCGTCGTAAGTCCGATCTCGCTCAACGGCGGGACCCTCGCCGACGCCGCCGGGAACAACGCCTCCCCGCTCACCTTCACGGCACCGGACACCTCGTCGATCAACGTCGACGGAACCAACGCCTCCATCACGGCCCTCTCGGCCCCCGCGAACGCGACCCACAAGACGGGAAATCACCTCGACTTCGTCGCTACCTTCTCCCGGGCCGTGACCGTCACCGGCGCTCCGCGGATCGCCCTCACTATCGGAAGCAGCACCGTCTACGCCAGCTACCTCTCCGGAAGCGGTTCGACGGCCCTCACGTTCCGCTACACCGTCGCCTCCGGAGACTCGGACGCGGACGGGATCGCGGTCACCAGTCCCCTGGAGCTTAACTCCGGAACCATTAAAGACAGTACCAACAACAACGCGATCCTGACCTTCACCGCCCCGAACACCAGCGCTGTGCTCGTCGACGGGATCGACCTTGCCCTCTCCTCCGTCACTGCTCCGGCGGACGGCACCTACGCCGTCGGCGGGAATTTAAATTTCACAGTTCTCTACAACGATCGCGCGGTGGTCACCGGGTCCCCGCGGATCCAGCTCACGGTGGGAAGCTCGACCTTGTACGCAACCTACGTCTCCGGCTCCGGAACCACCTCCCTCGTCTTCCGCTACACGGTCTCAAGCGGTGACCTCGACGCGGACGGGATCACCACGGTCGGGCCGAACCTGGACCTGAACGGCGGAACCATCAAAGACGACTTCGGCGACAACGCCCTCCTTGCCTTCACCGGGACCACCTACCCGGGGAAGCTCGTCGAAGGAACGGTTCCGACCATCTCGAGCGTGGCGGGCCCCGCCGCCGCCACCTACTACGAAGCCGGTAACCTCGACTTCGTCGCCACCTTCTCCGAAGCCGTCACGGTCACCGGGACCCCGCGGATCGCTCTCACCATCGGCGCCGCCACCAGGCACGCCACCTACCTCTCGGGCTCGGGCTCGAGCAGCCTCACCTTCCGCTACACCGTCGTCACCGGTGACTCGGACAACAACGGGATCGCCTCCGCCTCTCCTCTAGAACTCAACGGCGGGACCATCGCCGACGCCGCGGGAAACAACGCGAGCCCGCTGACCTTCACGCCGCCCAACACCTCTGCGGTGAACGTGAACGCCACCACGGCCGTCATCTCCTCCGTGACCCCGGACGCGAGCGCGACCTACAAGACTTCCACCGACGTGACCCTCGTGGTGAACTTCTCCAAGCCGGTGGTCGTCGTCGGCACACCTCGGATCGCCCTCACCGTCGGCGCCACCACCGCCTACGCAACCTACACTTCCGGAAGCACGACCTCGGCTCTGACCTTCAAGTACACCGTCGCCTCCGGAGCATCGGACAGTGACGG
>SXUH01000438.1 GCA_005791855.1 Bdellovibrionales bacterium | reverse complement strand
GACGGTGAGGATCTTCTTAGGTTTGGTCATGGTCTTCCCGGAAAAAGCTAGAGGCCATCTATAATCACATAAGTTCTAAGTCAGTAAAGCCTTTCTGTCAGTTATACAGGTCCTCCACAGCAATCTTTAGGATAATTAAATTTTTCCCTCGGAACTTCGGTGTTAAAAACTAGAGTGAGCACCAAGGAGCGATCAATGCGACCGGAGACGAAAGAACTGCTGAAGGAAAATCTTGTGCGCATCAACGAACTCAAGCAGACCGCAGAGGAGAAGCTCGGGCTGACCTGGGTGAAGAAAGGTCTGATCAAGCTCTACTTCAAATCCCCTAGCAAGGTCCAGTACGCCCTGGCGAAATACGGTGCCCGCGCCCTCCTCAATCAGAAAAAAAGAAAGCCGGACGATCTCATCAAGCATTAGAGAATCAAATAATTTTGGGGAATTTTTAGCTGAGCATTTCGCACGGATATCACTGCCGTACGTTTAGCTAACCTTGGTAATTGCATCAAATCTCATCTAGATTCTGACTGTTTTCCTCTCACATTATCAAGGTATGTAGCACATTGACTCGTGGTTGACTTCAGCTTCTCTACACTTTGTCACGCTAAGCGCTTGATGATGCCTCGCCAGTATGTTTTTATTAACTTAAGACAAGCACAAGATTGAGAGGAAGGTGTCCATGATGTTGAGAACGTTTACTATTCTTTTCGTTTTTTTCTTTTTCGCCGCCACCGAAAACGCCCAAGCATTCAACTCTCCAAGTGACATCATGTCAGAGGTTTCTGCGTCGACAGGAGTTCCTGCCGAAGCACAAACCTTTGACGTCAAGGCCACGATGATCAACTTCACCCGGGAGCAGGAGGACAAGGTCCTCGAGGCCATCGACCTGATCAAGCGCGTCGTTTCCTCTGACGAGTTCAAGGACGGCGTGATCAACAACACCTACCGCGGCCGACGCACCTTCGCCGACAACGACGGCCTTTCCAACGAAGAGATCTACCAGAAGATCCTCCACGGGGCGGAGACCCTGAGCTCCAGCGGCCGGAACAACACCATGGACCTCGAGCTCGAGCTCTACTACGAATCGGCCAACACCATCGGCTACACCTTCCCGAACATCGTCCGCATCTTCATGAACCGGAAGTACTTCAACAAGTTCAAGCCCTACCAGGTGGCGGACAACCTCTTCCACGAGTGGCTCCACAAGCTCGGCTTCAAGCACGACGTCCAGAGCACCAACCGCCGCCGGCACTCGATCCCGTACACCATCGGCTACCTGGTGAAGAAGCTCGCCAAGCGCTACACCGAGATCCAGGCGTTCTGAGAGCCGGAATCGAATTTTTGTCAAGCGCGGAGTGCGGGAGTTTCCTCCGGAGAACCCGAGCCCGCGCGCAGGTTCTTCGAATGAAAACCTCAAATATTTAATCCCTCGGAATCGTGTCCCGCGCGATCCCGATCAGAATAAATCATCCCGCGGCCCCTGGCCCGGGTTCCTCCGCGGGGTCTCCCGCCCGGTCGGGCACCAGAAAGATTTACCGAGCTAGCGCTTCTCCCGGGCCGTGACAAAATACCTAGATGACCAAGACGGCTTCACTCCTCTTCCTCTTCTTCTTCCTGATCTCCTGTAGCAAGGCCCACGCTTCGAAGGCAAAAGGTCCAGCCCCGGTGGCCGCCCCCGAGGTCCCGCCGGAGGCCCTCACCTGGGACGCGGACGTCTACCTGGTGAACTTCGACTCCGCACAGGAGGCGAAGGTGCACAAGGCGGTCGAGCTCATCAAGAAGGTGATCGCGACGAAGGTCTTCCGGGACCGGGTCCTGAACTACACCTACAAGGGGAAGAAGCGGTTCGTGGACAACGACGGCTTCACCAACGCCCAGATCTACCAGAAGCTCCTGAGCGGCGCGGAGATCATCGGCAACCGCAAGCCCAACAACACCATGGACGTGGAGCTCGAGCTCTACTACGAGAACACCTCCACCATCGGCTACACCTACCCGAACACCGTCCGCATCTGGATGAACAAGAAGTTCTTCGACAAGTACACGCCGGAGCAGGTGGCGGACAACCTCATCCACGAGTGGACCCACAAGCTCGGCTTCGGCCACGCCATGAAGTGGTCCCGGAAGCGAGACCACTCCGTCCCCTACGCCATCGGCTACCTGGTGGAAGAGCTCATCGGGAAGCTCTAACTTTCCCTAGCGTTTCACTGCAGTTCTTTAACCTCCCGGAAATCCAGCTCCTCTTTCGCAGCACCTTCCTGTGCCTATAGATTAATTATATTTTGCCCTCCCATCCTCGGTGACAAAATAAGAGGTAGCTATTGCAAGGAGGATAAACATGCAAATTTCAGAAATCATGCACAAGGGTGTCTCTTCAGTCCAGGTCAACGAAACCATCAAGAACGTCGCCGCCCTCATGAAGAGCGAGGACATCGGCTCGGTGCCCGTCTACGAGAACGGCAAGCCCGTGGGCTTCGTCACCGACCGGGACATCGTCGTCTCCTGCGTGGCCGAGGGGCATCCCCTGGACCACCCGGTGTCGGACGCCATGACCAGAGAGGTGATCTCCGTGAAGGAGAACGCCGACGTGATGGAGGCCTCGAAGCTCATGAAGGACAAGCAGGTCTCCCGGCTCCTCGTCGTCGACAAGAATCAGAAACCAGTTGGGATCGTGTCTCTGCAGGACCTCACCAAGTTCAACGATGAGGATCTGAGCGGAGAGGTCATCTCGGAAATCAAACAGTAAGCATGGAGGTTCTATGAAGACTCTTTCCCTCGTCGCCCTCACGGCCGTCCTCGCCTCTCTCTCCGGAGGAGCCCTGGCGGACACCGTGACGGAAACGACCCGTAGTAAGACCTACAACTCGACCACCGTCGAGCCCATGGAGGACGGTTCGTCGACCTCGCCGATCCCCTCCTCCGGAAGCATGATGGACCAGACGTCCACCTACGATACGCAGAGGCGACTCGAGCAGGAGCGGCTGGACCAGCAGCGGATGGAAGACCGGACCTTGCTGGAAGACCAGTCCGCCAGTCCGATCATCTACGGGTCGCAGCGAGAGCAGACCACCGATGGCCTGAACTACGAGAACGACCGGAAGCGAACCAACCGGGAGAGGAAAGCGGTGGACACGTCCAGTGACGCCAGCGACGACGAATAGGTAGCAACCAGATCCGGCCGCCCTGGCACTCCCGGGGCGGCCCGTTTCTAGAGCACCGGCTTCTTCCGTCCGATGACGAAGAGGACGGTGGCAACACTCAGGAAGACCAGGAGGCCGAAGAGGTCCGAGGTACCCAGGCTCCCCATGGCGCTCGAGAAGTCGAGCTTCTCCGCGAAGCCTTCGATGACCTGGGTGAGGGCGAGGAGGATCCCCGCGATGGCCCCCCCGGCGATGAGGCCCGAGGAGAAGAGGATCCCGGACCCCGTCTCCGAATCCTGGGCCGCCTCGGCCGAATCCTTCTTCCGCTCGACGAGGTACCGGACGATCCCGCCGACGAAGATCGGCGCGGACGCCGAGATCGGAAGGTAGACGCCCACCGCGAACGGAAGCGCCGAGATCCCGCAGAGCTCGAGCACGAGGGCCAGGGCCACGCCGAGGAGGACGAGCCCCCAGGGGAGCTTCTGCGTGAGGATCCCGTCGATGATCAGGGACATGAGCCGCGCCTTCGGAGCTTCGTACTTGGTGACGCTGGTTCCGTCGTCGCGCTTGTTGATCGCGCCGTTGATCCCCGGGTCCACGAGGTAGGTCACTTTTCCGGTTTCATCCAGAAGGTACTTCCCCGGCGCAAGCGCGCTCAGGACCTCCGGCGCGGACTGGTCGGTGACCTGGAGGACGTAGTACTCGTTCCCGTCCCTGCTCCCTTCCACACCGCCGACCCTCTCCTTTTTGAGAGACGCCATTCCGGCGTGAGTGTAGGCCGGGACCTTGCGGGTGTAGACGGTCGAGGCGTCGTTGAGGAGCTTCAGCGAGTAGCCGATGACCACCGCACTGGTGAGCGCGCCGATGAGCAGACCGATCTGCTGGTACTTCGGAGTCGCACCCACGATGAACCCGGTCTTCAGATCCTGCG
>SXUH01000437.1 GCA_005791855.1 Bdellovibrionales bacterium | reverse complement strand
TGGGAACTCCTTCAATAACTTACTTTCTAATGTAGAGGGCGGGGTCCAGCGACCAGCGGTCGAGCTTCAGGTTGTGGTCGTCGATGCGGTAAGCTTCGAGCTTGCTGTCGATCTCGTTCAACCGGGCCTCGGAGTTCTTGAACTCGGCGAAGGAAACGGACTTGTCCTCTTCCAGCGCGGCGAGCTCCTTCTTCCATTCGATCTCGAGCTTCTGTCGCAGGATTTCGTACCTCTTGTTAACAGTATCCACCTTTTCGACATATCCGATAAGCTCTTTGTGATGCCGATCTTTCTTCGCCTTCATGGCGAGGCGTTTCTTGAGCAGGATCTCCACCAACTCGCGGGCGACCTTCACCGTCTTCCGCAGGTCCTCGCTGTCGAAGTGGAGGTACGAGCCCGTGGTGAAGTGGACCTTCCGGATGCACATGTCGTACTGCGGAATCTTGATCAGGATGTAGTCGTTGGTGCGCCCCTCGACGAGGGCGACACACCGTTGGGTGGCGTAGGTCTCGTTCCAGAACTCGATCCGGTCCTTCCGGTTGAGGAACTTGATGTTGGTGAAGTCCGTCCGGATCCGGGCCAGTCGCGCCTTCGGGTTCAGGCTCGAGATCCGGCCCGTGAAGTGGGAACCGATTTCATCGGACTTCGACTCCTCGCTCTGGGCCCGGCCCGCGGCGGAGGCGATCAACAGCATTGAAATTATAAGAACCTTGACCATGGGATGATTATGCCATGGAGCCGGCTGATTAAAAGATTATTCTTTTTTCAGGATAATACTTGAGCGAAACTCTTTCTCGTGCAGCGGTTCTTCGAACTTCAGCACCCGCATCCCCGGGAACATCTTCAGGAGCTCCTGCTCCTTCAGGTAGGACTTCTCGTCCTCCTGGTCGATCTTCTTCGTGGTGCGCTCCCGCTCGCGGGCGGTGTAGGCTTCGTAGATGAGGATGCCGCCGGGCTTGAGCCACGTCTTGATGTTCTCGATGAGCGAGCGGTCGACGAAGTAGAAGCAGACGATGGCGTCGAAGGACTCGGGCGGGATCTTGTAGTTCTTCAGCGAGGAGACCACGCCCTTGATCTTCACGCCGAACTCCTGGGCCAGGAGGTAGGACTTCTTCACGGCCACCGAGCTGATGTCGACGCCCGTCACCTTGTACCCCTTCTGCGCGAGGAAGACGGCGTTCCGCCCCTCCCCCATTCCCATGTCGAGGACGGTCCCTTCGTAGGGGATGTACTGGTAGTTCTCGGCGAGGAACTCCGCGGGGGACTTCCCGAAGATGAACGTCGGCCGGCTGTAGCGCTGGTCCCACTGGGTCTTCGAGTCCTGGTTGACCTTCACCCCGGTCAGGTGCTGGAAGCGGCTCCCGGAGATCGGGTCGCGGGCGGAGCCCTGGGTGGACCAGGCGGAGCTCATGGTGGCGAGGAGGAAGAGGATGATGGTTTTCATTGTGCTCATAGGAATAACACGACCCGCGGTGGAAGAAAAGTGCGGCACTTTATGATTCCTGAGAGAAATCATCCTTGAACGTGTCCGAGAAGTCGGCCTCCGGGGCCGGGCCCTGGAAGAAGCTCTTCTCCGGCGTCGCCGGAGCCTTCGACCCCACTCCCAGCTCGGCGTCCAGGAAGAGGTTGAGCGTGCCGAGGAGCTTTTCCATCCGGGCGATCTTCCGGTCGATGTAGTCCTCGACGGTGTTGGGCATGTCCTCGGTCTGGAAGAGGTACCAACTCATCTCCTCCACCGGCCGGTAGAACTGGTCCAGGGTGGTGATGAGCTCGGGGCTGCAGTGGGAGAGGTCCATGATGGAGGTCCCCTGGTAGCGGTTGTTGAAGATCATCGGGAAGTGCTCCCGGGTCCGCCGGAGCGCGAAGATCTCCAGGTACTCGGACTTCCGGCCCTTGATCCGGTCGAAGAGGTTGTTGGCGTCGATCTTCAGGAGGACGAGGATTCTCTGGGTGGCTTCCGTGTTCTTACTCTTCACGCGTGCTCCTGCTAGGCGGCCATGGATCCGACGCCCGCGCGCTTTCCGCCGGGCCACCGGGAACTCTGTTCGGTTTTCTCTTCGTAGAAGGCCGCGATCAGCGGCGCCAGGGTGCCCGCGGCCACCGGGTACTTCACGAAGTAGTAGTTCCGGTAGAAGCAGAAGGTCCGGGTGTCGTTGGTCTTGGCGAAGCTCGAGAGGTGGATGAAGGAGAGGGTCTTCGACTTCAGGACGAACTTCAGGAGCCCCCGCACCTTCTCGTTGTAGGTCTTGAGCTCGACCGAGTCCCGCACGGAGGAGAGGACCAGGATGTGGGACTGGTCGGAGGACGCGAGCAGGGTCTGGAACTGGTCGATCTTCACCGGCACCAGCAGGAACCCGAGCTCCTTGAAGCAGCGGTCGAAGACGTAGAAGTCCGCCGGCAGGCTCTCCCCGAGGGAGAGGTAGAAGATGAAGGGTGTGGGTTCGAGGTCTTCCATGCCTGGCGTTTCGGAGTTTACCGGAGAGACTTTAACCACCGGAAGAGCTTCCTGACGAATCCGATCAACAACCCGGCCCCGAGGGAGAGGAAGGTGTTCGCCGAGCTCGCGCCCGCGGGCCCCACGGTTCCGCAGCTCAGCGGCGAGGCCTTGGCTTCTTTCTCGTAGGCGAGCGGAGAGACGTACCGGGTGGTCTGCCGGTGCTCGGTCTGCGACTCGACTTCCCGCAGGCCCTCGAGGTCGTCGGTCTGGAGGCCGTTGTACGGGTCCTGGAGGGTCGGCGCCATCACCGCCAGCATGTCGTCGGAGTGGTCCAGCCCCATGGTGTGCCCGAGCTCGTGGGTGATGGTGGTGTAGAGGTGCTCGACGCTCTGGTTGAGGAAGTGGTTCCCGTTGATCACGATCTCGGTCTTCGCGAAGTACGGGCCCTCGGTGTACCGGATGGCCACGGCGAGGACGGACATGGGATCCATCTTCGTCTCCTGCTCGAAGCGATCCGACCAGCGGATGACGTTCGGCGTGCCGGCTTCCGTGAAGTCCCAGAGCGAGAGGCCACTCTCCTGCTCCCACTCGGTGATCGCCTTCTTCGCGATGGTGGTGAGGAGGTTCTTCCTCGTCTCGTTGCCGTCGACGACGGTGATGTTGATCGGCAGGGTCGCCCAGTAGAAGCCGTTCTTGAAGTCGGTGGTGAGGTTGTAGGCGAACGCAGAACTGCTGACAGCAAAGAGCAAAATCCATTTTGTTAACATAGTTTTCATCCTGAAAAAATGTATCTTAAATTTCTTCGATCCAACACAACTTTCCATTCCTGGTCTGGATGCGGTATTCCTCTCCTGACCCGACGGTGAAGGGCCCGTTCTCTAGGACGTCGAGCTGCACCTGCTCCCTCGCCTCGCCTCTTATGGTCTTCGTGTTCTCGAAGATCACCCGCTTCGTGGCGAAGGGCCCCGCCTCTCCCACCGGAGAGACGATTTCTTTCACGTGCCCTTGGAACTCGTTGGGACAATCCTGTGTCCGGTAAGTCACCATCGCGAGGGCGGAGAAAGATGTTAGAAGGACGAAAGTGAGAATGAGCGAAGCCATGCCTACTCCTTGGCAAGGTTAGATAAAAGACCCAGCATCCTGCCAGATCTTTTTCTTCCATAATGCATTGTCGGTGCCAAAGCTTGGAGGGTGTAAAGTGTCTTTTTTACTAACAGGACCGTTTTAGTCGGTTACTTTAAGACACCCCGCAAATAAAAAGGGCACCAGTGACGGTGCCCCTTTGGAAACGTTAGCTTTTAGCAGCTGAAATTACATCATGCCACCCATGCCACCCATTCCGCCCATGCCGCCCATGCCGGCAGCAGGACCGTGGCCGTCATCCTTCTTATGAAGGTCAGCGATCATGGTTTCTGTTGTGAGCATGAGGCCTGCGATCGATGCGGCGTTCTGGAGAGCAGAACGAGTTACCTTAGTAGGATCGATGATCCCGGCCTTGACCAGGTCTTCGAACTTATCGTCCCGGGCGTTGTAACCGAAGGCAGCGTTCTTCGATTCGAGGATCTTGTTAACAACGACGGATCCATCGATGCCGGCGTTGAAGACGATCTGGCGGATCGGCTCTTCGATGGCCTTTCTGATGATCTTGATCCCGGCGGTCTGCTCTTCGTTGTTGCCCTTGAGGCCTTCGAGCGCTGCGACGGCGTGGAGAAGAGCTGCACCACCACCAACGATGATACCTTCTTCAACAGCTGCACGGGTAGCGTTCAGAGCGTCTTCTACGCGGTCTTTCTTCTCTTTCATGGCGGCTTCGGTCGGAGCTCCGACTTTGATCACTGCGACACCGCCGGCCAGTTTCGCCAGACGTTCCTGGAGCTTCTCTTTGTCGTAGTCTGAAGTTGTTTCTGCGATCTGAGCGCGGATGGCGCCGACGCGGGCTTCGACGTCCTTCTTGCTTCCGGCGCCGTCGACGATCACGGTGATTTCCTTATCGATGTTGATCTTCTTACAAGTCCCGAGCTCTTTGATGGTCGCCGTCTCGAGGCTCATTCCGAGCTCTTCCGAGATGACGGTTCC
>SXUH01000436.1 GCA_005791855.1 Bdellovibrionales bacterium | reverse complement strand
TGAACTTTACTCCACAACTGCTTGTTAAGTGGATGGTAACTGAGCAACAGAATTTTTTGTGCTTGAGTAAGTTAGGAAATTTAAGATCGATCGAAAACAAAAAAAAGCTGAGGCGGGCGTCACTAGCGTTGCTGTGCGAAGGAAGAAAAAAAAGGCCGAAAGTGGGTTCTTTCGGCCAGTAAGTTACTAAAAATTAATGTGTGTGATTCTTTCTCATCTCGTTCATAGCATTGTGAACGGTTTGACAATTTTTTGTGAGTTTTGATTTTTTTAGGTCAACACACTTCATTAACTGCTCGTCGTCAGTCGTTTCTACGTTTCCACAGCCAAGCTTGTTCACCTCAGCTCTACACTGATCCATGGTTTGGTTATCGAAGAGCACTTCCTGGGTGGCAAACGCGGAGTAGGTTGAAAGTGTCAGGGCCAGAATCGTCATCAGCTTTTTCATAAAAAGTTCCTTTTTGTTTTAGGGTTACACACTCTTGGCCAGAGATTCCATGATTCGACCGATGGCGTATGGTACTGAGAAGTCACGGCTGTAGGAGTAGCTGACAGCGTGCTTGAATCCTAGCTTGTGGAGCCACTCGTGCATGAGGTTCCCGGAAACCTCGGCGGCGGAGTAGTTGTTGTAGAAGTTCGTGTTCATGTAGATCTTCGACGAGTTGGTCATGGTGTACCCGACGGTGTTGGAGTTTTCCCGGTAGACCTCGATGGACGCATCCATTTCGTTATCCTTGGAGGGCATGAGCTTCTCCGCGCCGGAGAGGATCTTGTTATAAATCTGGAGGTTAGTCAGTCCGCCGTTGTCCTTGAAGGTCTTGCGCCCACCGTAGGTGTGGTTGAGGACCTTGCTCCGGAAGGCTTCGGAGGCGATCACGCGCTTGACGAGGTCGAGGGCGCGGTCAAGCTTCGAGGCCTGGGTGCTGTTCATGTTGACCTCGGTGACGTTGGTGTCGAAGGTGAACGCGGCGGTCGGAACGGAGGCCTGAGAGAAATCGATGGAAAAGACTGTTACAAGAAGAGCAAGTGTAGATAGAAGTTTAGTCATTGTTGATCCCTCTTAATTGTTTTGATGTTTCCTTTCCAGGGAAACTTAAGTTCGCCTTAAGAACTTGGTACTAGTTTTACACAGCGAGCGTGATAGGCAAACTTGGAAATTTATTTCGGCACAAGTAGGTCGGTAAGATAAAAAAATTCGCAAGTGGGAAAAATAATTTTGGTGACTTAGGAAAGAGGAGCGCAAACTGACTTCGCTTGTCACTCAAAATTTCCTTGACCCTCATATATTCAAATCAGAGTATAAATCACGCAGTCCCCGACTCTTACACAAAGGTATAGGTAGAAACTTTTTGAACGTCCGATCGCTAAAGCTCAAGGCTACCTTTAGATTTCTTGGGTTAGTCCTCGTTGGAAATTTGCAAGCTTCGCCCGTGAAGGTCGGTGGCTTCGTTGATACCTACTATTCCCACGACTTCAACCACCCCACAGATAATAGACGGGAGTTTACCACCCAGGCAGTAAGGCAGAACCAACCTCGGCTCAACCTCGGGTACGTGGAGGGTGCGGTGGAGCTGGAGAAGTTTCGCTCGCGGCTGGCCCTCCAGGATGGGACCTCGGTCTGGCGGAACACCTCCTACGAACCCGAAGAGTGGACTCGGTACGTTCAGGAAGCCCGGGTGGGGATGAGGGCGGGAGAACGGACCTGGGTCGACGGCGGGATCTACCTGGGTCACATCGGGGCCGAGTCCTGGATTTCAAAGGATAACTGGACCTACACCCGGGCGCTGATGCTCGACTACGTCCCCTACTACTCGGCCGGGGTAAAAATCTCACATATAATAGACGAGAACCAGAAGCTCGAACTCCACCTGATGAATGGTTGGCAGAACGTGTCGGAGAATAACCGGGGGAAGGCGGTGGGACTTCACTACCAGAAGGCCCTCACCAGCTCCCTGACCTTCTTCTACAACAACTTCTTCGGGGACGAAGAGGTCGTCTCAGAAAAACCGAGGTTCCGGGCCTACCACGATTTCATCCTGAAGTGGACCGGGCACCAGCACTGGCACACCCTCCTCAGTGCGGACTTCGGACACCAGGCCCAGCAAGAGAAGTCCGGCGTGGATGGTTGGGGAGCGCTAGCGGTTACACTAAGGAGAGTTTTGACGGAAACGCACTCCGTGGCCTTCCGGGGAGAGTATTACAATGATCGGCATGGAGCTAATGTGGTTACTTCCACGAAGAAGGGCTTTCAGGTTCTTGGAGCTTCGTTTAATTTTGATCAGGCGCTGGGCGCTCGCGCCCTGTGGCGAAATGAACTCCGTGGATTTTATTCAAAAGATAGGATTTATCCTTCATCCAAAACAGAACATAATAAATGGGACGGCTTCTTTGTCACCTCTTTATCTATGTGGTTTTGATTATGGAGACTCCTTACATCGGCACGGCGGCCTGGACGATTCCTAAGAACGCGGCGGGGGGCTTTGGCCCGGAAGGCAGCCACCTCGCGCGGTACTCTCAGGTATTGAATGCGGTGGAGCTCAACTCATCCTTTTACCGCGAGCACCAGGCCAAGACCTACGCCCGCTGGGCGCAGGAGACGCCGGAGAATTTCCGCTTCAGCGTGAAGCTCGCCAAGGCGTTCACCCATGAATGCGGGTTGAAACCAGATGAGGGAGAGCTCCTCGGGTCGCTCGAGAACATCCTCCACCTGGGAGAGAAGCTCGGCGTGCTTCTGGTGCAGCTGCCGCCGAAGCAGCTGTTTGACCGGAAGCTCATGGAGCGCTTCTACCGGCTCCTCCGGGAGAAGATCTCCGTGCCCATCGTGATCGAGCCGAGGAACCAGGGATGGTTCTCCGAGGAATCCCGCAGACTCTGGGAGAAGTACCAGATCTCGAAGGTCATCGCGGATCCGGAGAAATGCCAGGGACAAGCGATCAACGGACTCAGCTATTTCCGGCTGCACGGATCTCCTCTTATATATAAGAGTGCCTACACTCCCGAGTATTTGCAAAATCTGATGAACGACATGCGCAGTCATGAGAGGCCCTGGTGTATATTTGATAACACGACATTCGGCTACGCAACAGAGAACGCTCTGAGCTTAACCGATGCCTTTCACGGAACTAAGGGCGCCCATGCATCTTGATCCCCTGATCGTCGACCTCGCCATCATCATCGCCGTCGCGGGGCTGATGAGCTTCATCTTCCACAAGATCCACCAGCCGGTGGTGCTCGGGTACATCCTGGCGGGGGTCATCGTCGGCCCCTTCACGCCCCCGATCACCCTCATCACCGACATCCCCACCATCCACACCATCGCCGAGCTCGGCGTGATCTTCCTCATGTTCACCCTGGGGCTGGAGTTCAGCTTCCGCAAGCTCTCGAGCGTGGGGGTCACCTCCACCGTCGCCGCGGGCGTGCAAGTGATCTTCTTCCTCGTGGTGGGCTACGGGGTCGGGAGGCTCCTCGGCTGGTCGGCCATGGACAGCATCTTCCTCGGGGCCATGCTCTCCATCTCCTCCACCACCATCGTGATCAAGGCCCTGGAGGAACTGAAGCTCAAGCACCACCGCTTCGCGAGCCTCATCTTCGGCGTCCTGATCGTGGAGGACCTGTTCGCGATCCTCCTGCTCGTGGCCCTCACCACCATCGCGACCACGAACTCGTTTTCCTTCCTCTCCCTCGCGGCCGCGGCGGGGAACCTGGGGCTGGTGGTCGGGGGCTGGTTCCTCGTCGGGTACTTCATCGTCCCGCGGCTCGTGACCTACGTCGGGAGGAACGAGAACAACGAGATGCTGACCCTCGTCTCCAGCGGCCTGTGCCTCTCGCTGGTGGTGGCCGCCTCCTACTTCGGCTACTCGGCGGCCCTGGGCGCGTTCATCATGGGGTCCATCCTCGCCGAGACGGTGATCATCCACCGGATCGAAACCCTCATGAACCCGCTGCGCGACCTCTTCGGCGCGATCTTCTTCGTCTCCATCGGGATGCTCATCGATCCGAAGATCATGTGGGACTCCAAGGGCGTGATCCTCCTCCTGAGCCTGATCACCATCGTCGGGAAGATCTTCAGCACCGCCGCCGGCGCGCTCGCCACGGGCCAGACCTTTAAGAACTCGGTCCAGGTCGGCATGGGGAAGGCGCAGATCGGAGAGTTCTCCTTCATCATCGCGACCCTCGGGATCAGCCTCGAGGCCATCAGCTCGGAACTCTACCCGATCATCGTGGCCGTCTCCCTGGTGACGACGTTCGCGACCCCCTACCTCATCAAGCACTCCCTCCCCGTGGCGGGGAAGCTCGAGGACCTCCTGCCGGCGGACCTGCGGCTGTCGCTCGAGCGCTACTCCCACTGGTGCGAGCGCCGCAAGTCCGGGGCGGGGAAGAACAAGGACCTCTACGTCCTGGTCTTCAAGTGGGTCCTGAACGGCATCATCGTGACCCTGATCTTCAACTTTGGGTTGAAGAGCATCGCCCCCCGGATCAACTTCGCCTTCGAGGACGTGAGCAACTGGACGCGGCTCTTGACCTGGGTGATCACCTTCCTCATCTCCTCGCCGTTCATCTGGGCGATGATCTTCACCTCCCGGAAGGACTACCTGCGCATCCGCCAGGAGCGGAACCTCCTGAAGGCGCTGATCGTGCTGTCCTTCCCGATCCTCACGTCCGTCTGGATCGCGATCCTGAGCTCGAAGTACTTCCCGCTGCGGCTGATCCTCCCGGTGACCTCGGTGGTGATCCTGAGCAGCTACTTCACCCTCTACCGGACCCTCGAGTCGTACTACAAGTGGTTCGAGACCACCTTCCTCGACACCTTCAAGAAGAAGGAGGCCAGCGAAGCCAAGGAGAACTCGTTCAAGAGCCTCGCCCCCTGGGACTCGCACCTGGTGAACATCGACGTGCACCCCAACTCCGTCCTGGTGAACAAGACCCTGCAGGAAGCGGGGCTTCGGAACCGCTTCGGGATCAACATCGTCGCCATCGTCAGAGGCATGAAGACCATCATCGCGCCCCACCCCCAGGACCTCATCCTCCCGCGGGACCTCCTCGTGACGCTGGGGACGGACGAGCAGCTCGTCCCGGCGCGGGCGGAGCTCGAGACCCCGCACCACTCGGAGCCGAAGTTCCCCGTCCACAGTAACTACCGGTTGAAGCAGGTCCAGACGACGGAGACCTCCGCGCTCGTGGGGCAGACCATCCGCCAGTCGGGGCTCCGGGAGCGCTACCACGTCATGGTGGTGGGGATCGAACGCGGGGCCGAGCGGATCATGAACCCGGACACGGACGAGACGATCCTGGTGAACGACATCCTGTGGGTGGTCGGCGAGAACTCGATGCTGGAGCGGATGAGTTTGAACCTCTAGGGAAGGTGGCGTGGTGTTTCTTGGACGTTCGAAGAAATCGGAAGAGAAGATCCAAGTCCGGCGCTGCGGGTTTCGCCTTCGACCTAGGTCAGTCGGCGCGAATGATGAAATCGCCCGTGTTGAAAGTTCCAGTGCGAACCCGAGTCCGACTGTCGCCGAGGATTCGATCGAACTCGCTGAAGTAAGAAGGGAGCCCTTCGGCCGTTCTGAAATCGGTCCCTGTGCGAAGTTCGTAGTGCAGATGCGGGTGTCCCGTTGATCCCGAGAGCCCGAGCTTCCCGATGACCTGACCGGCCCGCACGCGGTCGCCGGGCTTCACCGAGACCGTTTCCCCGAGCAGATGCCCGAGGAGGCTGAACTCACCGTTCTCGTGATCAATGATGACGTGGTTTCCGGCGAGCAAAGAGGCGTCGTGGCGCTCCAGGGCCTGCAGGATGGGATCGCGAGCTTCCGGGTGTGAACGAACGGCGACGACGACCTTTCCGTCAGCGGGAGCGAACACGGCCTCACCGTACCCGAACCAGTCTTCCTTCTCCTCCCCGGTTCCACGGAACGGTTTCCCGGCGTCGTCCACCGCGACGAAATCATACGCGTACCGACTGAAGTTGCCGCGGATCCCGAGCCCGTCGCAGATGAGGGGATCATTCAGGTCGAGCCGGCGGTGGTGGGAATAGAAGTCGTTGCCGTCGTCGACGAGGTGGCTCCCTCGAACGGGGAGCCGGAGCACGGTTCGGGGAAGGAAAACCACTGGCCGGACGGTGATGGATCCGGAGTAGGACCTGGCCTCCTCGTCGCAGAAGTCGAAGCGGTAGTCCATGCGAGCGACCGGCAGGTCTCGGCTGAATTCATAGAAGGGATTGAAGACGGTGGCGGCCGGGCCCTCCGGGGCCAGCTCGGTGACTCCGGTTGTGGCGATCGACGTTCTGGTCGTTCCGTTCCCGTCGACCCGGCGGACGCAGAGGATTCGGTCGCCGGAATCGTAGACCGACACTTCTATTCGGCGGAGCTTAAGGCCGCGCTTCGAAGTGTTCCGAAGTGCGAAGTCAAAATGGACGTACTGGCTTCCCCGGTCCTGCTGGATCAGAACTTCACTCGGGGAAATCTTAATTTGAACACTGCTATCT
This sequence comes from Bdellovibrionales bacterium, assembly GCA_005791855.1. GTDB lineage: Bacteria > Bdellovibrionota > Bacteriovoracia > Bacteriovoracales > Bacteriovoracaceae > Peredibacter. The sequence goes on along the minus strand of SXUH01000436.1, from coordinate 1,075 downwards.
TCGGTAATCGGCATGTCTTAGTTCTGAAGAAAATTTAATAATCACACAAGTACTTCCCGGGATATTGAATAATTTACATTTAGCTTGAAGTGTTTTATGCACTGAGTTATATGGTTTAAAACCTCACTACTTATACCTAAAGGAGTTTCATGAAAACCTTCTTCTGCTTATTCCTCATGCTCTTCAGTCTGAACAACTACGCACAGGAGATCCTCGCTTCTTGCTCCTTCAAGGGCCGGACGGACGAGGGCATCCAGAAATTCGAAGTGTCCGTGAAGAAGCACAGAGACGCCGCCATCATCACCCTCGACGGGCACAGTCTGCCCGCGACCGGACTCACCGTCTCGCAGCCGGAAGTGATTTCGGAGATCGCTTCCTACGTCGGAGGCCTCAGCACCGTGAGTGATCTGCGGCAGGTCAAGGAGATGGAGGTCTACCAGGTGGTGAGTGACTTCTCGAACTTCAGACTGTTCGTCTTCAAGGCCTACAACGGGACGAACCTCTCCCAGATCGTCTTGAACAACAGCTCGGCCGGAGAGTGCCTGTAAGGCTAACCGGATCTACATTCCCTGTAAAAAAAGTGCCCCTCCCTGGGGCATTTTTTTTTGGGACGTCCGAGAATCTAGGGTACCTAGTCGAGGTACTTCCAGGTCTCGGCGCCGTCGAAGCGGCGGATGCGGACCTTCCCGATGTCGACGTTGGTGAAGAGCCGGGCGTTCACTCCCAGGCGATCCGGCTGGCCCGGATCCAGGCTTCTCCAGTGGCTGAAGCAACCGCACTCGCCGCAGCGGACGAAGGCGAGGAGCTTGTCGCCCCAGGAATACTCGTGGGTCGACCCGGCACCGGCGACGACCCTCACCTTCGAAGGGTGGAAGTAGGCCATGAGGCCCGCGTACCTCCGGCAGGACGTGCAGTTGCAGGAAGTGAGGGCCGCGGGGACTTCCCCGTCGATCTGGAGTTTGAGGTTTCCGCAGAGGCAGGCAGCTTCGATCATGGGAGGAAGGATACCTCAGCTAGCACCGAGCTGTCATCGGTGTGGAAGTGGACTTGGCCTCCGGATCATCTTTGGACGTCT
>SXUH01000435.1 GCA_005791855.1 Bdellovibrionales bacterium | reverse complement strand
TCCCGCTTACATGGCCCGGGTGATCCATGAATAGGACCTCTCAGAAAAACCGGCTGCGCCTGAAGTCCCTCGCCAAGGGGACCGTGTTCCTGCCGCTCAGCTTCGCCTGGGAGTGGGTCTACCGGATCCGCCGCTCCTTCTACGAGTACGGCGTCTTCAAGAAGACCATCTTCAAGGTCCCCGTGATCTCCGTGGGGAACCTCTCCTTCGGCGGCACCGGGAAGACGCCGACCATCGTCTGGCTCGCCGACTGGCTCATCTCGCACAACCTCACTCCCGTGGTCCTGACCCGGGGGTACAAGGGGCAGCTGGAGAATTCCTCTGGCCTTTTGAAGTCCGGGCAGAAGTTCCGGCGCAGCCCGTACGACTACGGCGACGAACCCCTCATGATCTCCAACAAGATGAAGCGGGGAGCGGTGATCGTCGGGAAGAGGCGGGCCGAGAACCTCCTGAAGTACTTCTCCGAGGTCCAGCCGGACGTCGTCCTCCTGGACGACGGGTTCCAGCACCTGCAGATCTACCGGTCCTTCAACATCCTCCTCTTCGACGCCACCATGCCGCTCAACCTCTACAAGGTGGCCCCCCTCGGGTACCTGCGGGAGGGGCTCTCGTCCCTGAAGGACGCGGACGCCATCATCATCTCCCGGGCGGACCTCGTGTCCAGGGAGAAGATCCAGAAGCTCCTCTCGTCCATCTCGCAGCACTTCCACCACCAGCCCCACGTCGCCCTCACCAAGTACCATCCCCTCGGGGTCTTCGACGTGCACGACAAGTACATCTTCTCGATACACGAGCTAAAAGGTCTGAAGGCCATCGCGGTCACGGCCATCGCCTCTCCGGAGTCGTTCTATAAATACTTGGAAAACTTCGGCGTCGAGATCACGGAAAAGGTGAGCTTTCCCGACCACTACTTCTTCACCCCGGAGGACGTCAACGAGCTCCTGATTAAAGCGTCCCAGCAATCGGCGATAATCCTCTGCTCGGAGAAAGATATGGTAAAAATGAAGCGGGTCTCGCTCGACAGCCGTATTCTTTTTACGAAGGTAAAAGTAGAATTTTTAAGTGGGGAAGCGGAGCTGCTGAAGGCGTTGCGAAAAGTTCTACACCTGGATTCTTCCTCCGAACTCAACTAACGACGAAGGACCGTTTTTGTGAAAGTTCTCTTCCTGTCCATGCTGATCCTCACCGCCTGCTCCTGGCGGCAGAAAGACTTCGAGAAGGATCTGGAGAAACCCGTCGAGGCCAATCCGGAAGTGCAGGTGGACGACAAGCTAAGAGAGAAGTTCGAGGTGAAGCCGGTGGAACCGCCGGCCCCTGCGGAGGCTCCGAAGGCTCCCGAGCCGGAGGCGAAGGCTTCCGAGGCGAAGGCCCCCGAGGCGAAGGCTCCGGAGGCGAAGGCCGACAAGAAAGTCCCGCCGAAAGCTCCGGCGAAGAAGACCCCGCCACCCGCGAAGGCCACGAAGACTCCGTCGGCCCCCGCGGAGCCCGCGGCGAAGCCCCTCCCGAAGGACTACCCGCCGGAGTTCGTGAAGCTGAACGAGAAGGCCCAGAAGGTCTGGGACCAGTACAAGCCGAACCACCACCAGGGCCAGAAGATCTACCTCGACATCCACTACCTGGGGATGACCGTCGGGAAGATCCTGGTACAGAACCTCGGGAAGAGCATGATCGGAGAAAAGGAAGTCTGGCACTTCCACGCCCGCTTCAAGTCCGCCCCCTTCTACAGCAACATCTACGAGCTGGACGACAACGTGAACACCTACGTCACCACGGACAAGTTCCTCTCCATCAAGTACAGCCTGATCCAGCGGGAGAGCAAGCAGGACATCGACGACCTCCAGCTCCACGACCGGGACGCCCTCCAGACCCACTGGTTCTACCACCAGAAGAAGTCCGACGGGACGAAGAAGGAGAAGAAGGCCGAGAAGCCGATCCCGTACTTCAGCACCGATCCGTTCTCCGTGCTCTTCTTCTACCAGGGCCTTCCGCTAAAGAACGGCGACGTCTACGAGATCCCGGTGATCAACAAGGGGAAGATCCTCCTCCTGCGCTCGAAGGTCGAAGGCCGGGAGCAGCTCCAGACGGAGAAGGGGTCCTACAAGGCCGTCCGGATCCACGCCACCACCCAGTACACCGGCGACCACCTGAAGAGCGGGGACCTCTACTTCTGGTTCTCGGACGATCCGAGCCGGAAGCTCCTCAAGGCCCGGGCCAAGATCAAGATCGGATCCGTCACCGCCGACATGGTGGAGTAGAATGCGGGAAAAGATTCGCCTCGCCGACCTCACCGTCCTGTACGTCTGCCTCTCGGAGGAGTGGTCTTCCATCGAGCGCCGGTGCATCGCCGACGCGAGCTACTTCCGGAACATCGGCGGCACCGCCTTCATCCTCTGCCACGAGGACTCGCTGGTCGACTCCGAGGCCGAGAAGGACGACATCCCGCGGCTCTACTTCGGCACCCACCTCTCCGGCTGGCGGAGCCGGGTGAACTTCTACTTCCAGATCCAGCACATCCTCCAGAAGCAGCAGATCGACATCATCCACTCCTACAACTACAACTCGCTGCTGCCCCTGGGGATGATCCTGAAGAGCCTCCCGCTGGTGCCGCTGGTGTTCACCTACAACGAGATCCTGCCGTGGAAGAGCCACACCTTCCTCGACCGCTGGTTCATCTCGCGGACCGACTCGATCTTCACCTTCTCTCCCAACATCAAGGAGCTCGCCGCGGAGATCTTCCCCGTCACGGGCCGGAAGATCCACGTCACCGGCGCGGGGATCGACTTCCCGTCGAAGATCACGCGCTCCCAGCACCTCGAGGAGAAGAAGAAGATCATGACCTTCATCCCGCGGACCGAGGAGGACCTCAAGCACATCCGGCTCTTCGTCGACTCGATCCCGCCGCTCCTGTACCACCTGAAGTCCGTCGGCTTCACCCAGAAGCTCATCTTCACCTTCCTCACGGACATCTCCTGGTACACCCACCCGAGCTACGACGGGATCAAGCGCATGATCCTCGAGCGGCACCTGGAGATGCACATCAGCTTCGAAACCAGGCCCCTGGCTTCCCACAGCTTCCAGGACTGCGACATCTTCGTAGGCCTCCCCACGGCCGAGCTCTTCTCCGACCAGGACCTCTACGCCCTGGTGACCCAGACGCCGGTGCTCCTGCCCCGGACCTCCACCCGCCAGCACCTGGTGAAGCAGGGGAAGTTCGGTGAGACCTATCATCCGGAAGACGGGAGAGAGTTGAAGGACAAGATCATCAAGATTGTGACCAATTATTCCAATTACTTAGAGGAACTTAACGGAGTGGAGCTTGAACTCCAGGAGCAGCACCATTTTGAGAGGTACGCCGAGGAGCTCTACGCCCACTACGAGAAGCTCTATACCCAACGGCTGCGCTACACCCAAAAGAACAAAAGACTCAGCTAGACCCACGTCATAAGCTTTGCTTTTTCCCCCCTCCTGGCTTATAAAAGATGCTCTTCAGTAGAAGAATTAATGTCACGTAAAGGGGGGCTATATTATGGCCACCACAAAAACTGCCTCTGCATCTGCCTCTAAGAAAACACCTGCTTTCAACGTTCCAGCGTGGGTCAAAGGGTTCGACTTCGAACTCGGCGACATCGTTGAAGAGAAAGCAAAAACCGAGTTCGGAGATCTGATCAACTCTTCGTCCGCAAAGAACTTCGCCGAAGGCGAAGTCTTCACGGGCAAGGTCGTTGCGATGAACGACGAATTCGTCACCGTCGACATCGGCTACAAACAAGAAGGTCTTGTTCTGGCCCGTGAGTTCCGGAACTACGACGGCACCATGAAGATCAAAGTCGGCGAGGAGATCCAGGTCTACCTGGAGAAGCTCGAGTCTCAGATGGGGAACCTCGTTCTCTCGAAAGACAAAGCTGAGATCCTCAAGGCCTGGGATAAGATCTCCGAAGCCTGCGAAAAAGGTGAGCCGGTCGAAGGTACCGTCATCGCAAAAGTTAAGGGTGGTCTCTCTGTTGACATCGGAGTCAAGGCGTTCCTTCCAGGATCGCAGATCGACATCCGTCCGGTGAAGAACCTTGATAAGTACATCGGGAAGACGATGGAATTCAAAGTCATCAAGTTCAACAAGAAGCGTGGGAACATCGTCCTTTCTCGTCGCGCGATCCTCGCCGAAGAGCGCGGGAAGATGAGAGACGAGACCCTCACTCAGATCCAGGAAGGCATGATCGTGAAAGGTATTGTG
>SXUH01000434.1 GCA_005791855.1 Bdellovibrionales bacterium | reverse complement strand
TCGTAGACGAGATCCCTTCCACGCACCAGGTTCACCGCCGTCTCCGTGCGGTTGACCACCAGGACGGTCTTCACGAAGTCGATCCCCTTGATGGCGTCGTCGGTGATGGCCTTCAGCGGAATCTTCTTTCCACCGCGCAGGCCCTCGTTAGCGGTGATGACGAAGCGGCACTCGGCATCCAGGATCCTCCCCTTCAGAGCTTCGGCGCTGAAGCCTCCGAAGACCACCGAGTGGACGGCCCCGAGACGGGCGCAGGCGAGGACCGAGTACACGAGCTCCGGGATCATGGGAAGGTAGATGCAGACCCGGTCGCCTCTCTTCACCCCGTGGGCCTGCATGAGGTTGGTGAGGCGGCAGACCTGGGCATGGAGTTCTTTGTAGGTGATGGTCTGGTACTGGCCTGGTTCATCCTTGGCCCAGATGATGGCGGCCTTGTTGCCTTTTTTCTCCAGGTGCCGATCGATGCAGTTGTAAGACGCGTTCAGCTTGCCCCCCATGAACCAGCTGTGATCCACGTGCTTGAAGTCTCCGTGCGTCGCATGTTTTGGGAAATCAAACCAGGACAATTCCTTTGCCGCCTCAAGCCAAAACCCCTCAGGATTTTTGATGGATTCGTGATACATTTCCTGGTAGGCGCCCAGCCCTTTGAGGTAGGAATTCGCGCTGATCTTCGACTTCACAGGATAGCTCTTTATCGGAGTGGTCATGGGTGTTCCTTTGAAAGATTCAATCATGGCAGATGGCACTCTTTTTTTCTAGACCATAGTGTGCTAAAACATTCCGAATGCAATATTTCAACATCCAGGTCGCATCCCAACTTTCAGGCGTCGCTTCTGCCACCATCCGAGCCTGGGAGAAGCGCTACAACGCCGTCGTCCCCGAGCGCGCGGATAACAAGCACCGCCTCTACTCGGAGAAGGACATCGAGAAGCTCGCCCTCCTGTGCAAGCTCACCGAGTTCGGCCAGAGCATCGGGAAGATCGCCCACCTGGGCCTGGAGGAGCTGAAGCAGGTCTACACCACCCTCCTCCACAAGCCCTACGACGAGAAAGACGTGGTCACCCCACACCACGAACGGGTGGACTACGAGAAGGTCCTGAACAGCTTCCTCATGGCCCTCGCGGCCTATAAGATCGACATCATCACCCACGAGCTCTCCAAGGCCCTGCAGACCATGAGCCCCCGGGACTTCTGCCTGAACCTCATCGTCCCGCTCTTCCACGAGATCGGGAAGAAGATCGACCGCGGGGAACTGAGCATCGCCCAGGAACACACCCTGAGCGCGCTCGTCTCCTTCCACATGGGGCAGATGATCGGCCTCCACTACCAGAAGCAGCCCCTGCGGAGCGAGCTCATCCTCATCACCACGCCCGAGGGGGAGCAGCACCAGATCGGAATCCTCGCCGCGGCTCTCCTGTGCGTGCAGTATGGGTTCCGGATCATCTTCATGGGCGTGAGCCTTCCGCACCACTCCCTCGCGGAAGCGGCCAATGGGCTAAAGTGCCACGCGGTCCTCCTCGGCGTGACCCATTCCTTCGAGAAGCCCGGGGTCCCGCCGGTGGAGTCCTACGTCAGCGAGCTCGCCGCTTCCCTCACCCAGAACTCCCTCATCTGGGTCGGTGGGAACGTCAAGCCGTCGCTCCGGACCGAACTGGAGAAGCGGCGGATCCCCTACTTCGACAACCTCCTGAGCTTCGACGAATTCCTCGCCGACTACTGAAGCTGGTGCAGCGGGAGGTCCACCACGAAGGTGGCTCCGTGGCCGGGGTTGCTGCGCACGTAGATGTGTCCGTTGTGGGCCTTCACGATCTGCTGGCTGATGTAGAGGCCCAGGCCTAGGCCTCCGACGTTGTCCGTCTCCCGGACTCGCTCGAACCGGTCGAAGATGCGCTTCTGGTTCTCCGGCGCGACCCCCGGGCCCTGGTCGCGGACGCAGATCCGCACCATCGGATCCCGGTTCTCGAGGGAAACCTTGATCGGCTTGCCCGGCGCGTACTTGGCGGCGTTGGTGAGGAGGTTGATGAGCACCTGCTCGAGCCGGACCTTGTCGAACTCTCCGACGACGTTCTTGTCCGCGGTCACCTCCACGACCTTCAGCGCGTCCCGGAGCTGGTGACTGTACTGGGAGAGGACTTCCCGCAGGAGGTCTTCCATGTCGATGCGCTCGAGGTTCAGCGTGAGGCGGCCCGAGGTGATCCGGGAGACGTCCAGGAGGTCTTCGACGAGGCGGGAGAGGCGGGAGAGCTGCCGGTCCGAGCTCTCGACGATGCTCGCGAGCTTCTCGGGCCTGTAGGTGAGCTCGCCCTTCTTGATCTGCCGGCCGAGCATCTGGAGCTGGAGCTTCAGTGGCGTCAGCGGGGTCTTCAGTTCGTGGGACGCGATGGAGAGGAACTCGTCCCGGGACTCGATGGCGATCTTCGCGTCGTCGTAGAGCTGGGACCGGTGCAGGGCCTGGGCGGACTGCCGGGCGATGGCGATGAGGAAATCTCTTTCGTCCTGGGTGAACCGGCGCTCGGTGGTGAAGGAGAAGCTAACCCCGCCGAGGCAGGAGTTTCCGACGATGAGGGGCAGGGAGACCGAAGACCTGATCCCTTCCTGCTCCACCGTGCTCAGGACCGCCGGATAGGAGTCGAAGCCCTTCCGGTCCTCGACGAAGACGGCTTCGTGCCGGCCCACGGCTTCGGTCATTGGGATCCTCGTGTCGAGGGGAATGGACTGCCACAGCTGCGTGACCGTTGCGCTCAGGCCTTCGGACTTCCGGAGCTCCAGCTCCGTGCCCTCCCCGGAGATGATCCCCACCGCGCCGGCCCGGGCGCCGATGGCCTTCATTCCGATGCCCACGGTGACGTCGCAGACCTGTTCGACGGTCAGGGCCTCGGAGAAGGCGGCCGTGATCTCCTGGAGCCGCTTGATCCGGTCGATGGAGTGATCCAGTTCGATCCGGCCCCGGTTCAGGCGCTCGACCATGAGGTTGAAGGCATTGGTGAGGTTCCCGAGTTCGTCGTGCTCGAGGATCTTCGCCTCGTAGGTCAGGTTCCCCCGGGAGACGTAGTCCGTTGCGCGGAGGAGGTTCCCGATGGACAGGCCCAGCTTCTTGGCGAGGGAGAAGCCGTAGGTGACGACGAAGGTGAAGAAGAAGATCGACAGGACGATGGTCACGATGAGCGGGATGAAGCGGCGCTGGTAGATCGCGGCGAAGAGCGAGTTCGAACTCTGCCGGAGCGAGATCTGGGCGTCCTTCAGGGCCTCCCGGGCCTCGAGGGAGAATTGCCGGGCGACGAGGAGCTCTCCCTCGAGGTCGTCGGCGGCGAGGTACAGGTGGTTGTCGAAGATGCCCTCGGCGCTCTGCTCGAAGTTGTTGATGGCCTGGGAAGCGCCGTTGAGGTAGCGCAAGACGCGGTTGTTCTTCCCCGAGTGGAGCAGGGCCTGGCCCATGGCCTTCTTCACCAAAAGCTGGCTCTGGTCGAAGGCGAACTGGATGTCCCGCAGTTGCTTCGCGCTCCGGACCTTTTCCACGCTGAGGATGGAGGAGTCCAGGCCCTCGAGGGCCTGCGAGAGGTGGTTCTGGATGGCGTTGGAGTTGTTGATCTCCTGCAGGCCCTTGAGCGAGCCCTGGCTCGCGAAGTAGTTCCCGAAGAACCCGATGACGAAGAAGACCGCGATGGCGAACATGACGGTCTTGAGCCGCCGGATGATCGAATAGGTTTGGACGAACTTGCTTGCTGCCATCTTCAGTCACCTGTTATTTTTAGGACCTTCACGCCCTTCGATGGTACGAACGACTCGGAGACGTAGCTCATGCCCCCCGGGAACCGGGAAACTAGGGACTCGACCAACCGGTCAGGGCCTACCGGCGTCGGAGCACTGGCTCCGGAGACGAGCTTCTGGCTGATCCAGTACTGGTCGAGCTGCCGGGCGGTCTTCTTCATGACCGATTTCAAAAAGTCCGATCGCTCCGGCGAGTCCTCGCCCCGGTCGAAGAACCGGAGCGCAGTTCCGTCGGGCCACTGCCGGACCTTCCGGTAGTAGAAATCCTGGACCTGCTCCTTGGTGATGGAGCTGGCCGGGTTACTCACGTTGACGATGACGGCGAGCTTCTGCGCCAGCGCGCCGGTCGCGAGGCAGAGCCCGGTGAGGAGAACCACTGTCTTGGTCAGGGTCTTCATCAAAACGCCACCCCCGCGGAGAGATCGAAGCTAAAGTAGTCTCGGTCCAGGCCCTCCTGCACGGCCGTCTTCCCGAGGTAGTCGTGGTAGGTGAAACCGAAGCGGAACCTGGTGAACGACGTCGGGAGCCAGTTCAGGCCCGCGCCGTACTCCAGCTGGCGGTACGGATCGAGCTCGGTGAGAGTGACGGCGGAGGCCGCGCGGTTCATGGAGCTGTTGGCGTAGTCGCCGAAGACGTAGAGGAGGAGTTCTTCCTGGTAGATGAAGACACTCGGTTCGAGGTACGCCGACCACGGGTCCTCGTCGTCCTCGAGGTGCCGGATGTACTCGGCCTTGATGCTGAAGGGATGGAAGTCCAGCCGCAGGTCCGTTCCGACGGCTTCGTAGGAACCGAGCTCCGTCTTCCCCAGCTGGGAGGAGAGCCCGAGGGTGACCTCCTCGTCCGCGGAAGACCACCAGAGCCGGCCACCGACGCCCGGCTGCTTGGGGTAGAAGACGGGGGTGAAGGTGTAGAAGTTGTAGCCCCAGTCGTTCTTGCCCTGGTCGAAGGACCCGTGGACGTGGATCCCCGACCACAGCGGCGAGACCAGGTTGTTCGTCCGAAGGAGCTGGGGCCCTGCCTGTCTCACGAACTGGACCAGCTCCCGTTGCTGTAAGGCGTAGCCGAAGGGAACGTAGCCGGTCCCGGCCTGGACCACGAAGGCGCGGCCCAGGGAGTACTCGAGGTACCCCTGGGTGAGGAGGGCGCCGAAGTTGAAGCGCTCGAAGCCGCGCTCGGTGGTCGCGGTCGGGTCGTTGTGCTCGTTCTGAAGCGGATGACTGAAGCCCACCCAGATCTGGCTCACGAACCGGATGTTACTGCTGAACTCCGCTGCGATGTTGAGGCCGAGGGTGTTCGAGTTGTTCGCCGCCTGGAGCTTCGTATCGTCCCCGTCGATGACGAGGAAGCCGGTTTCGTAGAACCCGCCGAGGGTGAGGTTGTCGTTGAGGAACGCGTGGACCTGCGACTTCGGCTCGGAGGCTTCCGAGAGGTGCAGCTCCTGCTGCTTCTCCAGCTCCTCGATCCGGCGGCCCAGGCTCTCGAGCGTGGGCTCCGCCCGGGCGGGGGCCCAGAGGGATCCTAGGAGGAACGAGGAGACGAGAAAAAAGGCCGGGAGCCTACTCGCATCTATACGCAGTGGCATGCACGCTCATCTTGTTCCCGTTGGGGACTTCCTGGTTGACCACAATTCCTGTCGCTCCCATGTCCGCGGCCTGGTTCAGGGCGTGGTTGAGGGCGAGCTCTTTACTTCCCTGCTTGTTGATCCCTTCGATCTTCCCGACGACGTTGCAATCTGTAGGAACGTTCTCGAACACCTCGACATTCTTCGAAGCCTGGTGGAGCTGGCTCGCTTTGTTGGACGAGCAGGCAGAAACGACGAGAAGTAAAAAAAGCAATTTCAAGTTAACCTCCTGAAGGAATATGCCATATAATCATAGGAATAAGGGATGGATCAGTCTATGAAAGCCTTCATGCTCACTCTATTGCTCTGCTTTTCCTGCACGAAGTACGCAAAGGTCACAAAAGATGACATGGACATCCGTGTTGAACCCATCCACATGGACATTGAGCACCTAAATGAAATTGAGTGGCGAGTCGGCAAGAATAAAGAGCACAAGATCACCCAGAGCTTTACCTTTCTCGTTGACCTACCTAGGGTAAAGCAAGAAGACCTTAAGTTTCTAACACAGCACAGAAACATCGATTCCTGGATCATAAGACTGATCGCCGTCAAAGGTTCGAAAAGCCAGGACCTGGGATCGGTTTATACTCTCTTCGAACCGAAGAAGTTTACACGAGGCGCGCCGACGACTGGAGCTTCGTCGAGCGTTTCCATTCGGATCATGTACGCCGCGGCCTACGCTTCGGAAAGATTCCGGAACGATCGCTGCCCGAAGTTCAATCACAACAAGAAGCTCACCTCTCTCGAGGTGATGGGAGAAGACAGTGAGTTCTCCCTCAAGATCGATGAGGTCAGTCCCTACCCGGAGAAGAGTAACCTGGTGGAGCTGGCCGCCAGTTCGTTCAACGGCGGCCTAACCCTCGAAGGAGACTACTACCTGGAGATCGCCCCCTACGATTCCAAGCGCCGGAAGATCCACTCCAACTTCAAGCGGATCCCGCGGTACGTCTCCGTCGGCAAGGAAGAGGCCATCGCCAACGAGAGCTGCATCCGCTTCGACTCCATGCCCGGGTATCAGTAGTTGAACTGGGCCTGGAGCCGGACGAGGCTTCCCGTCTCGTCGGTCTTGTTCGCAACGTCCGACTGGATCTCCCGGTCGGAGATGTTGTAGGCGACGGTGAGTTCGAAGGCCGGGTCCGGCTGCCACTCGGTCCCGAACTCCCACTCGCGGATGTCGTACGACGGCGATCCGACGTCGAGCTTCCGGCCACCCTGGTACTCCTGGTAGCGGACGAAGGGGAAGAACCGGTGGTTCTCGTAGGTCAGGTTGTAGTTGAGCTGCGCGTACCCGCCGCGGAGGTCCTGGGTCCGGATGGTGTTGAGGTCGGGGTCGTACTCCGGGCCCTGGCCCACGTTGTACTCGAGCTGGAAGCCGAAGGGCTGCGGGTAGTAGATCAGGCTCGCGGCCGAGCGCTGGTCGTAGTGGTTGACGTCGACCTCGGTGGCTTCGTAGGTGTTGTACTTCCCTTCGTAGGCCTGGAGGGACGCTTCGATGTACTGGCCGCTCTGGAGCTGGAACGGGTAGGAGAACCGGACCACCCGGTGGAGGTCGTTGTTCTTCTCCGGCTTGTTGAGCGTCTGTCCGTTGTACACGCCGATGGCGAACATCCCGTAGTCCCCGGAGCCCTTGAGGTTGTAGCCGGAGAGCTCCTTGTAGCGCTTCCGGAGTTCGGTCGGAGTGAACATGAGGAAGATCCCCGTGTCTCGTTCGTTGGAGACCGCGGAGTTCAGGGCCTCGTTCCGGTCCAGCGCCGCTCGGATCGAACTGGACTGGAGGTTCTCGAAGCCGAAGGGGACCTTCGAGATCCCGGTCCGGACTCTCCACTCCCGGCCGGAGCTCAGGGAGTAGTCGAAGTAGGCGTCCCGGATCTGGAAGTAGTTCTGGTTGGAGTTGGCGTCGCTGGCGTAGTCCGGCTGGATGTAGACGAACACCCGGTCCGTGACGTCGCCGAAGAACGTGAGCCGCGCCCGGCGGAGGAAGAGGTTCTGCTTGTCACCCACCGACTTGTCACAGGAGGAACACTTGAGGTCCCGGTTGGTCTCGCCCAGGCGGTTGTACCGCACCTGCGCGTAGCCTTTGATCTGAAGCTTCTCGAACCACTTCGAGGCGTCCGGAGCCTTCGCCGGAGCAGTCTGCGCGGCCGCGATTCCAGAGAATAAAAAGAGTAGTGGTAAAAATTTTTTCATTCAGGGTCTCCTTAAATTTTCCAAAATGTTTTACCAAAGGGGTAAGAATTTGTTTGTTAGAGTTGGGTTAAAAGAATCCATAATCTCCATTAGATTCCAGTAACTTAGAGTCCCTGTCGCGGGCTGTATTAATTACTTTCCCCCTACTTCTCATGTTTTTGTGTCTGTATAGTCCGCCGGTCATAACCTCTTGTTCAAAAGCCGAGAATGATGAAGTCTTTCTACCCTGCCCTCTTCGTGATCGCCCTCGCTTCCTGTGGGAAGAAGCCAGTCGTGGAGAGGAGCAGCTCGCCGGTCACCGTGCCGGCGTCGCTCTCGGAGACCCCGCTCTTCTACGAGAAGCAGACCCCCGTCTGTCGGAGCGAAGCCGAGCTCCGGCTCAACAACCTCATCAACTTCAACCTCTACCTCTCGGGGAAGATGGACGAGCTCCAGGGGTCTCTCCTGGGTCTGCTGAAGGACCAGAAGCTCCGCGATCCGGAGGGGAAGATCATCTCGTCGTCCACCTACGGAGAGAGCATCGAGCTCCGGGTCTCCCGGAGTGGCTATGGCCGGAAGGTGCTCAGCAAGCCGGCCGAGCTCACCGTCTGCGCGGAGGACGACGCGTTCCCGGAGAACACCATCGAGAGCGTGGGCCTGAACTCCTCCCGCTACATCACCCGGGCGCACAAGAAGTTCGAGAGCCTCCGGAGCGGGTACGTGCTCGCCCCGGTCAGACTGAGTATCATGCCGTCGATCAAGCAGAGCCGGACCCTCCTCGGGCCCGCGGGCTACGAACACCGGGAAGCCTACTGGGTCGACAACGCGATCTACAACCCGGGCGACGCCACCATCACCTTCCTTCCGCACAGCCTGGAGTGGTCGAACGCGGGCAACGTGAAGTTCTGGAACATCCCCATGGTGGCCACCCACGAATACGGCCACCACATCTTCACCGCGGTCTTCAAAGCTCCGCTCCGGAGTCCGCTGACCCACTCGTGCTTCGGGATCCTCCGGGACCGGGATCCCCGGAGTGGATCACGGGAGGTGACCTCCTACTCGATCCTCATGGCCTACAACGAAGGCTTCGCGGACCTCGTGAGCTACTACACGCTGGAGGAGCACGAGCTGGACTTCTCCGGAGTGAACTGCCTCGAGGTCACGAGGAACGTGGAGTCGGAGGTGTTCTACGACGGAGCCCCGAAGGTCTTCTCCCGGGCCGTGCAGGACCTCTACTTCTCAAAGACCCCGCAGCCGTGGAACAACTGCCGGCTGACCAACTACCAGGAAGTGCACTTCTTCGGTGCCATCTTCGCCCACTCGGCGAACAAGTTCCTAGGCCAGCTGACGGCGTCCGATGACGAGAAGTACAAGGTGCTGATCAAGTGGGTGCGCTACCTGCGGGACAACCAGTCCCTCCACGCGAACATGGAGGGCCGCCGCTACCTCCGCTCGACCTTCGCCGAGCTCCTCCGCATCGGCGTGAAGCACCTGAACCGCAGGTTCGATGAGGCGACCTGCCAGGAAGCCGAGAAGGTCTTCGAAGGCATCAGCTCCGAACTCCGGGAGTGCGCCAACTAGGCCCGTTGGTTGGCCAGGTGCTTCTCCAGGTCATCGGCGCCGCCGATCCGTTCTCCGTTGATGAAGATCTGCGGCAGCTTGGTGGTGTTCGAGAGCGCCTTGACGGTCTTGATGGTGAAGTCCTGCGACAGCACGAGTTCCTCGAAGGGCATCCGGAGCTCGCGCAGCTTCTCCTTGGCGCGAGCGCAGTACACGCACCCGGGCTTGGTGAACACCGTGATGGAGTCCGGAAGCTGCGCCCGGGGGTTGAGGTACTTCAGCATGTTCTCCGCACTGGAGGCGCCGTAGGGATCGCCCTCCTCCTCCGGCTCGAGGAACATCTTCTCGATGACCCCGTCCTTCACCACCATGGAGTAGCGCCAGCTCCGCTGGCCGAAGCAGAGGTCCTTCTTGTCAACCAAGAGCCCCATCTTCTGGGAGAACTCCCCGTTCCCGTCCGGGAGCATGACGATCCGGTCGGCCCGCTCGGCCTTCTTCCATTCGTTGAGGACGAAGCTGTCGTTGACGGAGAGGCAGTAGACCTCGTCGATGCCGTTCGCGCGGAAGGCATCGTAGAGCTCGTTGTAGCGGGGAAGGTGCACCGACGAGCACGTCGGCGTGAACGCTCCGGGGAGCGCGAAGAGGACCACGCGCTTTCCCTTGAAGAGGTCGTCGGAGGACCGGGTCACCCACTTGTAGTCCTCTCTAATCTTAAAGGTCACCTGCGGCACCGGCTGACCCGTTCTGTCTTCGAATCCCATGGGACACCTCACTTTGCAGCTACTATAAAACGGGCTCCCCTGATGGGCAGCTATATTTAATCCAAACTTTTTGGCCGAGCATCCGGGTTCACTATTCTCGCCCCCGGAGAGCGTTGACGCTTTTCCAATTTGTGAGAAACTCTAGGAGACCATCCTCACCAAGGGCCCGAATGAAATTCCTCCTCCTGCTCCTCCTCTGCTTCTCGCTGGATTCGCGGGCGAGCTTCGTCTTCAATTATGGCCTCAACTACTCGAACCAGAGCGACAGCTCCGACGCGGGCGAGTTCGAAGCCACGCGGACCTTCCACAAGGTCTTCCTCGGCGCGTCCGTGGACGGGAAGAAGACGGTCTTCTTCGGTTGGAACACCAACTCCTGGACCTCGACCGTCTCGCACGGGACCGACGAGAGCACCTACAAGATGCTCGAGATGGGGCCCCGGGTGATCTGGTTCTTCAACGACACCTACCACTTCTACTTCACGGCCGAGTGGAACCCGTACGCCAAGGGCCCCCGGGAGAAGGCGGCGACGTCCCGGGACATCTCGGGGTCGAGCTACGGCGCGGGCCTCGGGTACCGCTTCCGGCTCTCCCGGTTAGTGGGCCTCGGGGCCAGTCTGAACTACCACACGCTCTCCATCGGAGAGGAGAAGATCGGTTCCACGGAAAATAGCTCCTCGGACGGCGTGAAGAACATCATGCCGATGCTCGAGCTCTCCATAAAAACACGCTAGGGGTGCCGCATGGCTTTCGAATACCAGATCCTGACCTACGCCACTCTCTTCTACATGTTCGCTTGGTTACCGTCGAGCGTGGGGAAGTTCCGCTCCTTCGGCGGCCGGTGGCTCGCCTCGAACCGGGAGCACCCGGGGAAGGAACTCCTCCCGTGGGCGGCCCGCTGTGAACGCGCCTACGCCAATCTCAAGGACTACTTCCCGGCCTTCGTCGTGGCCATCCTCCTGCTTGGAGTCCTCGGGAAGTTCGACGGGACGACCAGCGTAACCGCGGCCCTCTTCCTCCTGGGCCGGGTCCTCCACTTCCTCGCCTACGCCATCGGCTCCGTTCCCGGGAGGTTCGTCTCCTACCTCGTCGCCATGGGTGCGAACCTGTTCCTCTTGGTGAAGGTGCTGCTCTAGGGCGAGGGGGCTCCTAGTCCCGGAGGTCCTTCTCCATGAAGTGGAGCGGGTGCTTGAGGTGGTCTTTCACCTGCGGGTCGATCCGAGGGCCCGCGTCCCTCCAGCCATTCTTCTTGTAGAACTCCACCGCCCGGGTGTTCGTCGGCGAGACGGAGAGCTTGGCCTTCGCGTAGCCGAGGTTCCGGAGGAAGGTCACGGCGAACACTTCGATCGCATCGGAGTAGCCTTCGCCCCGGTACTCGGGGATGAGGTAGTAGAGGTGGACGTAGCCGAACTCTTCCTCCGGGGACCGCTCGCCGAGCTCGAGCTGGCCTATGATCTTGTCCCCCAGCCAGACGTGGAAGGCCCCGTAGCGGGCCGGCGTTCGGGTCCGCAGCCATTCGATGTAGCGCTCAGGGCCCTTGCCGTCGTCGTCGATGAAAGGCTGGTCCGTTCCGAAGCTACTCACGAAGGCGTCACACCGAAACTTCACGCACAGGTCCGCGTGGGCGTCGACGTCGATGGGAATGAAGCGTAGTGGTTCCATCAAGGAACATGCTAGAGGATGCGATCAGATAAATAAAGTTAAAAACCGAGGGACGACTACAGAAGCGCCTTGCACTCTTTTGACACCTGGGCTTTCTTCTCCCGCAGGCAGCGGACCACGGCCCCGTCCTTGATCGGAGCGCTGGCACAAAGCTTTACCCGGTCCGGCTCGCAGACCTTGGCCATGTTCTTGAGCTTCTCCGACTCGGTGACTCGGAACTGCTTGCAGCTGTTGCTGATTTCCTTCTCGTTGAGGTCCAGGCACCGGTCCTGCTCCCCCGGGCCGAGGTTGGGCTTACAGTGGCGGATGAGATCGCGGTAGCACGGGTTCGCCTTCGACCGGTCCACCACGGACTGGACGAGCTGCTTACAGGTCGGAGTCAGGACCCCGAGTTTCTTCTCGAGGCATTCCTGGATGTCGATGAACTTGACCTGGACCGGACAGTACTTTTCCGTTTCGTCGAAGCAGGCGTTCTTCTTCCGCATCTCCACGACGCGGCTATCGATTTCCTTGCCGCAGAATCCGGAGAGCTTCTTCCGGTTGCGGATGAGGCACTTGGTGATGCTCCCCTCCGGCCCCGTGACTTCGGAGTAGCAGTTGGAGACGACGTCCTGGGCGCAGACGTTGCCCACGAGGATCTTTCCCTTCTTGCTTCGGAAGTCCGCAGCACAGCTCGGGCTCAGGCGGGCTTCGTTCTTCAGGAGGCAGTACTCGATCTTCTTCGGCTCCGGATCGACGTCGACGCAGAAATCCGCCAGGTCCTTGTGGCACGGGTTGAGCTTCGAGGTGTTCGCGTCGAAGGCCTTGAGCTCCTTGGCGCAGCCCGGGGTGAGCTTCGCGGAGTAGTCCGAGAGGCACTTGGCGAGCTGGCCCTTGCCGGGGTCGACCCCTTGGCAGAATTTCTGGGCGTCCCCCTGGCAGTCGCTCCCGAGGACGGTGAAGCTGACGAGCAAGAGAAGTGGCAAAAGATTTTTCATAGCTTCCTATTATAGACGACCGGGCCCAAAAAAAAAGGGCCCTCCCGGGCCCTTTCGAACTTTCGCTTAGAAAAAGACCTGGTTCATGATCTTCGTGACGTTCTCCGGAGTGGTGCCGTTGGCGCTCGCGGCTTCCTTGATCAGGGAGTTCAGCGGCGCGAGGTCGCCCTTGAGGGAATCCTTGAACGCCTTCTCGACGTCCTTGAGGTTCACCCCGATGAGGGCCTTGGTGTACGCCTCGGCGTCGGCGTCGCTCACGGCCCGCGAGGTCGCGAACTTCCGCCAGAGGTTCGAGACCTTCGCGATCTGGAGCGACCGCTCCTTGCTCAGAGAGAAGCGGGTGGAGATCTGCTTGGCCATCTGGCCCACGAGGTACTTCTCCGCGGACGCGGCCCGCTTCTCGAGGTCCTTCGACGTCATGGAGCTCTCTTCGAAGATGAGCTTGCCGTTCACCTCGAGGCCCCGGGCCGTGATCTTCGGCGCCTTGATCTTCGAGTAGTTCACGAGGTCGTTGTGGACCTTCGAGAGGAGGTTCGCCTTCCCGCTCTGGACCTTCGCGCTCACCGGTCCGACCGCGAGGCCAAGGGCGTCGTCCCAGCCGTCGTCGTAGCCGACGTCGTAGCCGTCGTCGAAGCCGTCGTCGTAGCCGTTGTCGAAGTAGGCGTCGTAGCCCTCGTCGTACCCGTCGTCGTAGCCGTCGTTGTACCCGATGGCGTCTCCGGCGGCGTAGCCGTTATTGTAGGCGGCGGTGATGGCGGTCCGGATGGACTGCTGGCCATCGTAGAGGCCGTCGTCGTAGCCGTCATCCAGACCGTCTTCACGGCCGTCGGCGTATCCGTCGGCGTAGCCGTCGGTGCGGCCCCGGGTCC
>SXUH01000433.1 GCA_005791855.1 Bdellovibrionales bacterium | reverse complement strand
GTTGATGAAGTTGTTCAGCTCCTTGGTCGAGCTCACCACGTTGTCGATGAGCTCGGTCTGCTCCGGCGTGTTGCTGAACTTGATCTTCAGGATGTCCGCGATCCCGGCGATCTTGGCCACCGGGGTCTTCAGGTCGTGGCTCATGAGCGAGATGAAGTTCTGCTTGAGGTTGTCGACCTGCTTCAGGAGCTTGGTCTCCTCCTGGATCGCGTAGCGGGTCTGGTACTCCTCGATGGCCCGGAACGGGACCCAGATGTAGTACACGACGAAGATGCTCAGGACGAGGTGGGAGAGCTTGATCCACCACCCGAGGGTCACGAAGGCGAGGTAGCTCGTGAGGAGGATCCCGATGATCAGGAGGATGGTGATCATGAGCCCCTTCACCGGCTGGACCTTGGAGATGACGTAGGAGAGGATGATGGCGATGAGGACCGACGCGATCTGGGTCGCGAAGTCCTTGACGTCGTAGATGGTCTTCTCCGAGATCAGCGCCTCGATCACGTCGGCGTGGACCGCGAGCTTCGGCGTCCGGGCCGTGTCCTTCTCGAAGGGGGTCTGGATGAAGTCGCTGGAGTTCGAGAGGTACTGGGGGCCCACCAGGACGATCTTGTCCTTGAAGAACCCCTTCGGGAAGTTCCCCACCACCACCCGGTGGAACGGGATCGTCGGGACCCGGTCCCCGATGGGGTTGCCGGAGTACTTGAAGAGAGCGAAGTTCGCGTCCGCCTCGGAGTTGTAGTACGCGCCCTTGTAGGCGGTGGCGTCGAGGAGGGGCTGGCCGGTCTGCTCCCGGTAGCGCTTCGCGGTCCAGAGGTGGATCGAGTCCTCCCCCGAGATGTTCAGGATGGCCCGCCGGACGACCTCGTCCTTCGAGAAGACCAGCTGGTCCTTGTAGAGCTGGCCCAGGAAGTAGCCGATGTCCCGCAGGCCCTCCGGCGGGATCATCTCCCCCAGGTTATCGATCTCCGTCCCGAACTTGAACTTGTCTCCCGAGGGGGAGAAGGTCTTGATCTTCTCGTGGAACTCGCTCTGGTAGCGGGCCTCGACGTCCGAGTCGGGCTCGAGGAGGGAGACGAAGTAGTTCAGGAGCACCGGCTGGTCTTCGGTGACCCGGCTCAGGAGCCGGGTGTGGGAGGCGTAGGTGTAGGGGTAGGTCTCCCCCAGGAACTGGTCGCTCTCCTCGTCCAGGGAGATCAGGACGATGGGGTTCTTGAAGCTCTTCGAGGAGATGTCCGTCTTCACCCAGAAGTCGAAGAAGATGGACTCGAGCGGGTGGAAGGAGTACTGGATGAGGATCAGGATGAAGGCGAGGGTCACGAGGAGCGGAGCGAACTTGCTGAACTCGACGTTCTTTAACCTACTCAGCACGTAAGATCTCCTGGCTCTCGAAAATATAGTCCCACTCGTGGGGAAGGAACTCCAGCGCCATTATATGCTGAAAGTGCCGGCTCCGGCTCGAGGAAGATAATTCCATGAGCTTCCGGGTCGTGAACGAGCGGAAGTCCTCGGGCTTGATGAGCCGGAGCCCGACCTTCCGGAGCTGGTCGTTCTCCAGCGGGAAGGTCTCCAGCAGCTGGTCGAGTTTCCGAAAGTACCGCGCCCCGAGGAAGGCCCGGAACAGGAAGGTGAGCCAGGGGTGGAGGAGGTAGTTGAGGAACCAGTCCGCCGCCTGCCTGATCTCCTTGCTTGGGACGATGCTGGTGAGGACCCCCATGATCCCGTGGCTGGCCCAGGCCAGAAATCCCAGGACGAACATGAGCTTGGTGCGCTTCGGGGCCATCCCCTTTTTGACCTGCAGAAGGAGCTCGAAAGCGATAGCTGAGAGCTCGGCAGAGGAACTTTTTTCCAGTAAAGATTTGCTTAATATGAGGCTTAAGACCTTTCCGCGTTGCAACACAAAGGCTCTTTCCAAACTACCTGTGTAGTAATACAAATGTGGCATAGGGAGCGAAAGCTTATAAGCTTCCTGTGAAGCGCTCTCGAAAAATTTGATTTCATCACTAGATCTTACTTCTCTTGCTCCAAGGAAATAGAGCACGAAAGTATCGGAGTAACCCACAGTAATTACTATGAAAAATAGCCAAACCAAAGTTCCAACGATAAAAGATGGCCCACTTAAGGTTGCCCACAAAATCATCCCAAAGAGAACCGTGATTGAAAGTATCAGTAGATTGGCGCGCATAGGAGATAAAACCAAATTTTTTCGTTAGTTATCTGCTATTTTATCACTCGCTCTTGGTTATTTGCATTACTTTATTACACCCTTAAGGCATAAGAATGGACAAAAATCCCCTTACAAGCTATAAACCCCGAACTCTTTTAGCGAGTGAAAGACAGAAGAAAATGCAGAGCACTACCGACCCACAAACTGACGAAGACTTTCTCCGTCAGATTGACGAGATCGATGAATTGTTGCCTACTGCACCCCTCAGCAAACTTGAGGATGACACTCTAATTTGTGAATGCTTCTGTGTGAGCGTTCGTGATATTCGTTTATTATGTGAAACCAAAGTTGACCTCGAGCGCTTACAGAGGGATCTTCATCTGGGTCAGGGATGCACGACCTGCATGAAGAATAAAGAAAGTTGGATCGATAGAATTTTTTGAATTTGAGATGTCCGAAAGGAGTTCCCAATGGCGTTTGAACGTTTACTATTTGGTACTGCCGGGGTTCCGAACAGCACCGTTAAGAAAAACAACCCGGTCGAAGGGGTAAAGCGGATCCATGAGCTCGGGCTCGACTGCATGCAACTGGAGTTCGCCCACGGCGTGCGGATGAAGGAAGAGGTGTCGTCCGCCCTCCGGAAGGTCTCCTACGAACTCGGCGTGCCTCTGACGTCCCACGGTCCCTACTACATCAACCTCAACGCCCGCGAGCAGGATAAGATCGACTCGTCCGTCGAGCGGATCATCCAGACGGCGAAGATCTCCGACCTCTGCGGAGCGGAGTCCATGACCTTCCACGCGGCCTTCTACATGAAGGACTCGCCGTACGACGTCTTCGACCTGGTCGAGAAGTCCCTCAACGTCATCGAGGAGCGGTTGTCCCGCCTCGACATCGAGATCGAACTCCGGCCCGAGCTCACCGGCAAGACCTCCCAGTTCGGTTCCCTGGAGGAGCTCATCAGCCTCTCGAAGTCCGTGACGAGCTGTAAGCCCTGCATGGACTTCTCCCACCTCTACGCCCGGACCGGGAACGTGAACGACTACCAGGGCTTCTGCGACACGCTCGACACTCTGAAGAGCGAGCTCGGCCCGAACGCCCTCAAGGAGATGCACATCCACATCTCCGGGATCAGCTCCAACTCCAAGGGTGACTTGAAGCACCTGAACCTCGAGAAGTCGAAGTTCAACTGGAAGGATCTGATGCGCGCGCTGAAGGACAAGGACTGCCGCGGATACGTCATCTGCAACTCTCCGAACCTCGAGGTCGACGCCGCGATGCTGAAGCAGTACTACACCGCTCTCTAAGAAAGTATCAAAAACTAGAATGAAAGGGCCCTCGGAAGAGGGCCTTTTTTATGCGGTCTTCAGCCATTCCTGAGGATTCAGGAGGTCGTGCAGGTGGGTCTCCTCGCCGGCCCGCAGGCCCACCAGGTAGCAGAACCCGTCGGCGTGCGTGACCAGGACCTTGGTGAGGTCCGCGTTCCACGAGGCCCGGAGGACCGTGAAGAGAAGGTCCGGGTCGTTCTCCGCGGAGAGGATGCTGTTGTCGAAGGCGGCCCCGACGTCGAAGACCGACCAGTTCACCGGGATGTCGAGGAGGCCCATGGGCGTCTGGAACCGGAGCATCCGGAACTGCGGATTGAACTCCCCCCGGAGGAAGAGCAGGCCGTAGTCCGTGAGCTTGAGCTCCAGGCTCGAGAGCTCCGCCTCTCCAGACTTTTGAAGTTTCAGGGTCTCCTCCACGAGGAAGGACAGGAAGTCAGTGTCAGCTGCCATGGCGCCTCCACTGTCCGTATCGGAAGGGATTTAGAAAAGTTTAACGGAAATGGCCGCCTCTTCCGGTCGGCTAGGGCTCGATGGGTTCGAGGACCTCGTGGTAGGTCTTCACGTTACTGATGTCGGAGATGAGCCACTTCCCGTCGACCAGCAGGAGCTCGGCGATCTTCTTCACCTCGGAGGCGGAGGTGGCCTTCTCCTCGGCGCTGGTCCGGTAGGCGATGGAATAGGTGACGAAGCACTTCTTCTCCTGGCAGGACTTCGAGAGGATCTTGAAGCTGTCATTCTTCACGTTCCGGAGGTCGGAGAACTTGGCGAAGTCTTCGTCGGAGATGTTCTCGAGGCTCTCCCGGAGCTTCCCGGTGACGTGCTCGAGGATGTACTGCCGGGTCACCACGTTCCCGAGCCGGGCCTCGACGAAGTCCCGGAGGGCGCCCTCGGGGCCCACGCTGTCCTGGACGCAGGAAGCGAAGAGAAACAGCAAAGGAAGGATCCACTTCTTCATCGTAGCCTTTCGGGTTGGAAGCCCAGCTCGTCGATCAGTTCGGAGAACTCGGCCCAGTTGAAAACGTTAAAATCTTTCGGGGTCTTCTTGAATCTTATCCCAACCCCCTGCAGTTCCATAGACTGAGCAACAACTTCCCCGTCCTGGAGGAAGTCCCGTCCCTGAAATTTTACCTGAACCTTGAGGGTTTTAGAAAATTTTTTCATCGAAGAAAGCTTGATGAAGCACCCCTCCTCGTCCCAGTTCGTGAGGAAGCCCGGGTAGACCTCCCCCCGGTCCTCGACGTGGCAGGGGATCACCCGGAGGAGGGGCTCGAAGAGGTCGTTCCGGGAGAAGTTCGGGTTGATCGACGCCAGCGTGTGGTAGTGGCGGAGTAGTTGATAGATGAAATAGGAGATCACCACGAAGAAGAAGATGGCGATGACGATGATCTTGTTGAACTCGACGAAGAGGCCCTCGGTGACCTTGAAGCCGACGAGGCAGACGGAGAGGACGTAGGCCCCGAGCGAGAGCCGGTGGTGGGTCCAGACGAGGACCGCGGAGACGGCGACCGGGAGGGCCACGTACCAGAAGAGCTCGGCGCTCTTCCGGAGGTACACGAGGGAGAACGGAGAGATGTGGTGCCGGTAGGCGTGCTGGAGGTAGAGGAACCCGAAGGCCAGGCCCAGGAAGACGATGGCGTTCCGGACGATCGTGTCTTTCTTTCGTACTTTCAATTGTCCCATCTGCGTTTTGCCCTATAATACGAGTATGAATGAAGTTTACCTGGAAATCTCTTCAATTTGCATCTCCTGCGATAATTGCCGGTTGGTGTGCCCGGAGAACGCCGTGGTCTCGAACGGCCAGGAGTACTACGTCGACCCCTGGAGCTGCACCCTGTGCGGCCTCTGCATCGAGGTCTGCCCCGTCGACTGCATCAAGGAGATCAAGGCGACTACCTGACCTCTTCGCTGAGCTCGTTCCAGAAGATCGCCGGGTGGTCCCGCTTCTCGGCCCTCGCCGTGGTCAGGAGGATGCACGGGCCCAGGGCCCGCGTCTCTTCGGCGGGGGCGAGGTTCACCACCCGCGGGGCGGTCGCGTTGTAGGAAAGGCGCTGGAGGTCGATCTTCCAGGTCTTGAGCGCCTTCTCGTTCACGAGGAAGCGCAGGAAGGGGTGGTTCGAGTTCGCCCGGTAGGTCGCGAGGACGGCGTTCGTCGTCTCCCAGTACCGCTTCACCGTCCCGAAGTCCCAGTAGTCGACGTTCTCGAGGAGCACGCCGGGGACGTCCGTCTTCTCGAACGGGCAGACCGTTTCGAAGAACTCGCTCTCGCCGGGGACGCGGTCGAGCTTGGCGAGGTCGATGACGGAGATCCCGGTGTAGGTCTCGATCTTCTTGTCCGGCGGGATCTCCTTCTTCGGGACGATCCGCCGCACCCGGCGCTCCCCGTCCAGCTCCAGGGCGTTGTACCCGAGGCTGGAGTTGACCCAGTAGGTGAAGAGCACGCCGACCTTGTCCGCGTGCGGGCTGAGGAACTTCGAGAAGTTTTCTTTCTTCAGGTAGAAGAACTGGTCGGCGTTGAGGACCAGGAGCCGCCCGCGGTAGTCCACCTCCGGAAGGGCCGCGAGGTTGTGGATGGCGCCGCCGATCCCGAGGATCTTCGGCTTCTCCCACAGGAAGCGCACGTCGCGGAAGGCGTCGCGGCTCCGGCAGTAGGCTTCGATCTCCTCGCCCATGTAGTGGAGGTTGATGTAGATCTTCTCGGCGCCGAGGCTCCGGGCGTACGCCACCTGGAGCTCGAGGAGGCTCTTCTCGAAGACGGGCCAGAGGACCTTCGGGAGCTTCTGGCCGATGGCCCCCATCCGGGTGCCGAAGCCGGCGGCCAGGATCAGGCAGTGGTTAATTCGCATAGTAGTGGGAGAAGAGGATCTTCTTGATGTCCTTGTACCGCGGGTTCTCCATCATCACCTTCCGGATCTTCTCCATGGCGAAGCCGATGTACTTCAGGTACCGGTCGTCCTTCCGCCAGTTGTAGATGTAGCAGAAGCTCCCCACGGCCTTGAAGACCCGCTGGATGGTCATGTCGTGGTAGAAGTCCTCGAACTCCTGGTAGCTCCGCTGGCCGTGGATCGCCGGGCTGAGGTTGTCGTAGTAGTAGCGCTTGAGCCGCCGCCGGTTCTCCTCGTGGATGTCGTAGTAGCAGTCTTCGAGGAGGGAGACGAGGTCGTACTGCGGGATCCCCCAGCGCGCGTCCTGGAAGTCGATGAAGACGTACCGGTTGTCCTTCACCATGATGTTCCGGGAGTGGAAGTCCCGGTGGGTGATCACCATCTTCTGCTCGGCGAGCCGGCGCATGATGGGGTCGAAGAGGACCTCGAGGTCCTTCAGGAGGTTCTCGTCCTGGTTCTTGTGGAAGAAGTTCAGGAAGTACTTGAACGTGAACCGCGTCTCGTCCATGTACTTCTGGTGGTCGAACTTCAGCTGGAAGAGGTTCGGGTTCTTCACCGCGCTCGCCGGGATCCGGTGGAGCTCGAGGAGCTGGTCGACGATGGTCTTGTAGATCGTGAACTCCTGCTCCGTGGAGTTCACGGTGCTGAGCTGGGTGAGGAGGGTCGCGTTGCCGAGGTCCTCCTGCAGGGAGTAGCCCTTCGGGAGGTTGTGGTCGAGGATCTCCGGGACCCGCACGTGGTTCGCGCCGAGGAACTGCTGGACCGAGAGGAACGGGTGCTTCTCGATGTCGTCCTCGAACGGGTTGTCGAGGCAGACGACGTAGCTGCTCCGGTTGGTGAAGATCCGGTAGTAGCGCCGGGTCGAGGCGTCGCCGGTGAGCTTGTCCACTTCCTCGAGCACGTCGGCCTTCAGGATGTCCTTGTCCTGGGTCTTGTTGAAGAGCTCCTCAATGAAGAATCGTTCTGTCTGTTCTGGTTTCATAGCGCCACATCCCGGATGCTGTTTAAAAAGGTATAGAATTGCTTCGACGAGTTTCTCTTCGAGAGCGTCTCCTCCTCCGTGGAGTTCTTGATGAGGAACGCCTTGAAGAGGGACTCCTCCCGCGTGATCAGGTTCGCGTCTCCCACCTGCAGGAGGAAGTCCGCCGTGTTCCGGTTCTGCGTCTGCAGCCAGGAGAGGTAGTACTCTCCGTCGTAGCCGCTCCGGACGGTGAGGTAGTGGGCCCACTTGTGGACCTCCATCTTTTCTTCCAGGCCAAGCCTCCCGAGGGTTAGGATCTTCTCCAGCGGGACGTAGCCCACGGGAACGAAGGTCTCTTTAGGATAGAGTAGCTTTTCGCTTCTGACCAACTCATATGATAAAATACTGACCAGCATGCTCTCGTGCTTGACGTACTTCGAGATCAGCGCCTTGGACAGGAAGACCCAGCCCTTGGGCAGGGAGAAGTGCAGCGGCGAGTTCAGGTCGAGGACGACGATGTGGGCTTCCTTCAGGTTCTTGAAGAAGATCTCGTTCTTGGAGATGATCTCCTCCGCCAGGCCCTGGAGGTAGGCCCGGGAGGCATGGTTGATCTGATAGGTCTTGATTCCGGGTGTAGAGAGGAACGAGTCCTTGAGCGAGGCCAGGTGGTCCGAGTAGTCGTCGGAGGTGACCTCCTGGTAGGTCGCCGTGGAGATGTTCCCGCCCTTGGTCCCCCGGGTGGGGATCTTGATGGAGCTGCACGCGGCGAAGAAGAGCAGGAGGAAAAAATGACAAACCCCCGCGGTGCGCGAGGGTTTGCCGGAGACGAGTTGATGGGGAGTTTTAGAGTTCAGCTGCGACTTCACGACCATTTTCTAAGTAGTAGATTGTAAACCCTGCGAAGATCTTGTTCGGGTCCTTGATCAGCGGGCGGTTGTTATCCCAAATCAGCTTCCACTTCTTCGGGGTTGTATAAACTGTATTCGAAATTCCCGCAATAGTATCGCCGGTGCGTATCAAATACGACAGGCCCTGTGGGTTCCAGACGAATTCCTGGGCCGGGGCTGGGTAGCTCAGGACCATCCCCTCTTTGAGGTTCGTGCTGCCGCCTAACTTCCCCTGGTTCTGGGAGGAGAGGACCTTCCACTTCTCGTAGTCGCCGTAGAGCTTGAAGGCGATCATCATCAGCGTTTCGTTCTTCTGAACGGTGTACTGCTTGATCTCCCCTTCCTGGCTTTCGGTGGCGACCGTCGGTGCCGCTTCCGGCTCCGGGACGGCGGTGACTGTCTGCTCAGGGGCTGCCGGCTGCTCTTCGACGACACTGTCCGTCGGAACGTCCGTCACCGGACTGTCGGCGACCACGCTGTCTGCTGGCTGTTCCGCTGCCGGGGCTTCGCCCTCTGCGACCGGTTCGCCTTCGACCTGCTCAGCGGAAGGGTCGACGAGTTGGTCCGCATCGGAGAGCTCCACCGACGGAACTTCTTCATCTACGGGCTGCGCAGACTTCGATCCGGAACAAGCTGCGAGACTCAAACACAATAACACCATCCATGGCGTACGTTTCATTTTCACTCCCTGATAATGACACTCAGTAAGAGTATAAGGGAGCTCTCTGGAATTTGGGATAGAGGAAAATTTTGCTAAGAATCAGAAATGGAAAAACATATCTTTTTGGTCAATCGAATCCCAGATCCGCTTCACCAGTCGGTTGAAGTGCTCCTCGTTGTCGAGGAAGTCGAGCTCGTCGGTGTCGACGATGAGGGACTTGCCGAGGTTGTAGTTGGCGTACCAGTCGTCGTAGTACTTGTTGAGGCTCGTGAGGTAGTCCACCGGGATGGCCTGCTCGTAGTCCCGGCCGCGCTGCTTGATGCGCTCCTGGAGCTTCGGCACGGACCGCTTGAGGAAGATCATGAGCGTCGGCGGACTGAGGAACTGGATCATGGACTCGAAGAGGCTGCGGTAGTTGTTGTAGTCCCGCTGGTCGAGCTTCCCCGACTCGTAGAGCGCGCGGGCGAAGATGTTGGCGTCTTCGTAGATCGACCGGTCCTGGACGGAGCTCGCGGGGAGCGCCTCGATCTGCTTGTGCGTGTTGAACCGGTGGGTGAGGAAGTACACCTGGAGAGGAAAGGACCAGCGGCTCATGTCGCCGTAGAAATCGGAGAGGTACGGATTGTCCGAGACCGATTCGAAGTGCGGCTTCCAGCCGAGGCGCTCAGAGAGTTTCTTCGTGAGCGTGGTTTTCCCACTTCCGATGTTTCCCGCGACGACCACGAACATCGGGTTCGCAGGACTGGAGAGGCGGTTGAAGGCCAAGGCAGACATAGAACAACTCCTAAAAAGTAGCCCAAAAGGTTAGTATGAATGTTTTCAGAAATCTTGACTCGAATGATCAAATTTTAAAATTTTTTTTCTGCGTTCTGGTTAATGCGATATATTGTAGGTAATGAAATTTTCTCCACTTATATTCATTCTCCTCTTGTTGGGCGTTGGGGTATCTTTCCCTTCTCACTCACAATCTTTGGTAGAAGCTGCTGATTTAGCTAGCCCAACTCCCTCTGGTGAAGTGTTCACGGAAACAATAAAAATTATTTCCGCGACGAAGAAAATTTTTATTCTTACAAATACTAACGAGCAGCTCGGCCCAGGGGATTTCATCTCTCTCGCGCTCGATAACAATCTTGCGGCGCGGGCCCTCGTCGCCAAGACTCACCAGGGACAGGTCGGGATAAAGATCTTGAAGATCTACTCTCTGACTCAGTGGGGCCGCCTGCGCCGGGAACTCCCCGTGCAGATCATCAAGGGTGACGATTCGACCTTCGGAAAGAAGGTCGAGCCGAAGGTCGAAGAGAGCCCGGTGGCCAAGATCAAGTCCGAGGAAGACCTCTACACCTCCGACGTGGTGGTGGACGACGAGATCGGGAACTTCGACGAGAACAAGAACCGGCACATCAAGCCCGACAACATCGTCGCCTTCAACGGCTCCTTCCTCGAAGCCGAGGAAGTCGAGTCGCGCGGGGGTACCGTCCGCGCCAACGAACTGGGAGTCTCCTGGGCGTACCAGTTCGCCGACAACTACTTCGTCGAAGGACTCTATAGCAGAGCGCTAATCGATAACTTCCCGGGCGACGGGACCCAGACGCTGGTGAACCACCTCACCGCGCGGCTCAAGTTCAACATCAAGGGCCCGCTCTACACCTTCTTCATGCCCTACCTCGGGTACCAAAACTACACGGTCTCGAGTCCGGACGCTGGAAAAACGAACATCAATAGTGTTAATGTGGAGGAGCTCGAAGCCATCGACAAGCTGAAGAAGGCCGGACCCGTGTTCGGGGTCACGGTTCTCCGGAGGCTCGTCCCGGGGTGGTTCGTGAAGGCCGACATCGGGTCGGACATCGTCAATCTAGGATTCGCCATTGAATTTTAACCTGCTCATCGTCCTCCTCCTCCTCTCCGCCTGCGGAGTGAAGGGTGACCCGAAGTCTCCGAAGACTCCGAAGCTCCCCTCGCTCATGGACAACTACCAAGACATAAAGACCGAGAAGCCGCTCGACGAAAACAAGCCGCTCTAGATGTCCCTCATCATCGCCAGCGGTTCCAATCAGGGTAACTCGGTGGAGCTCCTCGCTGAAGCCCGGGACCTCCTGTCGAAAGACTTCACCCTCGTCGCCCAGAGCCGCATCTACACGTCCCGGGCCGTGGATTACGAGGCGCAGCCCGATTTCTTCAATCAGGTTCTCGAGTTCGAGCTCCCGGGGATCTCCCCCGACGAGGTCATGGAGGTGCTCCTCCGGATCGAACACCGGATGGGCCGCCGGCGGATCATCTCCCGAGGCCCCCGGACCATCGACCTCGACGTCATCTTCTGGGGCCTCGACGCCATCTCCACGCCGACCCTCATCGTGCCCCATCCGCGGTGGAGCGAGCGGAGCTTCGTCGTGCGCCCCCTCGGCGAATTACCGTTCTTTCAAACGATCAAAAAATGTTTTACAATCCCAGAGACCTTCACGGTAGAAGCCACGCCCATTAACTGATCTAACCTTTCAAAGGATCGCCATGGACTTTTCACTCTCCACCGAGCAGCGGGAGATTCAGGAGCTCGCACTCAAGTTCGCCCGCAACGAGATCATCCCCCACGCCCAGGACTACGACGAGAAGGGGAAGTTCCCCGAGGAGATCTTCAAGAAGGCCTGGGAGCTGGGCCTGGTCAACACCTGCATCCCGGCGGAGTACGGCGGGACCGGGTTCTCCGCGGTGGACGGCGTGGTCATCAGCGAGGCCCTCGCCTACGGCTGCATGGGGATGAACACCTCCTTCATGGCCAACGACCTCGCCCTCCTCCCCATCGTCATCGGCGGGAGCGAGGAGCAGAAGAAGAAGTTCCTCACGCCCTTCACCGCCGGGTTTCGAGTGGCGTCGTTCTGCCTCACCGAACCGGGCAACGGTTCGGACGCGGGCGGGATCAAGACCCAGATCAAAGACGGCGGCGACCACTGGATCCTGAACGGCGAGAAGATGTGGATCACCAACGCCGGCTACGCCGACCTCTTCGTCGTCTACGGTACCGTCGACGTGAACCTCAAGCACAAGGGGATCTCGGCCATCGTCGTCGACCCGAAGGCCCCCGGGATCGAACTGGGGAAGAAAGAAGACAAGATGGGCCACCGGTCTTCGGACACCAGAGGAGTGCGGTTCAACAACGTCAAAGTGCCGAAGGAAAACATGCTCGGCAAGCCCGGGGACGGTTGGGCCATCGCGATGAACACCCTCGACCACTCCCGGCCGCTGGTCGCCTCCTCCGCACTCGGAGGAGCGCAGAGGGCGTTAGACCTCTCGGTGAAGTACGCCAAGGAGAGGAATCAGTTCGGAGTTCCTATAGCCAAGCATCAAGCAGTCCAATTCATGATCGCCGAAATGGGGATGAAAGTTGAGGCGGCACGTCTATTGGTTTACAAGGCCGCGTGGATGTGTGATCAGGGCCAAAAGAACACCGAAATTGCTTCCTACGCCAAAGCTTTTGCCTCCGACTCCTGTATGCAAATAACGACAGATGCAGTACAAATTTATGGCGGTTACGGGTACAGCCGCGAGTACCCCGTGGAGAAGCTCATGCGAGACGCCAAGCTCATCCAGATCTACGAGGGCACCTCGCAGATCCAGCGGCTGGTGATGGCGAGAGAGCTACTGAAGTAAAGTTTTAAAAGGAGTTCACATGAATATTTTTGTCTGCGTGAAGCAGGTTCCTGATACGGAAACCAAGATCACGCCAACCAGCGACGGTAGTTTCATCGAAACGGCTTCCATCAAGTGGATCATGAATCCGTACGACGAGTTCGCCGTCGAGCAAGCGCTCCTGGTGAAGCAGGCCAACCCCGCGGCCAACGTCACCGTGGTCCGGGTCGGATCGACGAAGGACACGGAGGCTCTCCGGACGGCCATGGCCATGGGTGCGGACGACGCGATCCTGGTCGAAGCCCCGGACAACCTCGACTCCTACTCCATCGCGAAGGCCCTCAAGGGCGCGATCGGAAAATCCGGGAAGACTCCGGACCTCATCCTCACCGGGAAGCAGGCGATCGACGACGACGCGCTCCAGGTCCCGCAGATCCTCGCGGAGATGCTCAAGCTTCCGTCCGTCTCCGTGATCGTGGGCTTCGAGCTCCAGGGCAACACGGCGAAGGTCAAGCGAGAAGTCGAAGGCGGGGCGCTGGAAGTCTACGAGCTGGCAACTCCGTGTGTCCTCGCCGCGAACAAGGGCCTCAACACTCCGAGGTACGCCTCCCTCCCGGGGATCATGAAGGCGAAGAAGAAACCGCTCACCCAGCTCTCCCTCGCAGACGTCGGGGTCTCGGACGCCGACCGCCGCGTGAAGTACTCCGGGTTCAAGCTCCCGCCGGAGAAACCTCCCGGGAAGAAGTTCGACGCCACGGACGCAGCTAAGCAGAGAGAAGTGGTCGCGCAGGTCGTTGGTCTTCTCCGTACAGAAGCAAAAGTTATTTAAGTAAAGGAACACTTATGGCAAACGTATTAGTATTCGCAGAAAGTCACGACGGTCACGTGAAACCGGTCACCCTCGAGATCCTCGGGAAGCTCGCGGGGCAGACGGCGGACGTCGCTCTCATCGGAGACATCAGCGCCGACGAGGTCGCCAAGCTCGCAAAGAACGGTGCGCAGAACGTCCACAAGCTCAAGGGAGCGAACCTCGACAAGTACTCTCCCGAGGGCTACGCAAACGCGCTGGCCGAGTTCATCAAGAGCAAGAACTACGACTACGTCTTCGGCGGAGCGACCTCCATGGGCAAGGATCTCCTGCCGAGACTCGCGACGAAGTTCGACGCGGGCCTCGCCTCCGACGTCGTGAACTTCACCTTCGACGGCGGTGCCTTCGCCGGGACCCGTCCGCTCTTCGCCGGCAAGTGCCTCGCGAAGGTCGAGCTCACCGGACCGAAGCCGCACTTCGTTTCCATCCGGCCGAACGCTCTCGGGATGACCGCGAGCCCGACCGCGGGTAGCGGGACGGCGACGGACGTCAACGCCAACGCCGGAGACATCCGAGCGACCATCAAAGAAATCATCAAGGCCGCCTCGACGAAGGTCGACCTCACGGAGGCGAACATCATCGTCACCGGGGGCCGGGCCATGAAGAACGCTGAGAACTTCAAGATCTTGAACGAGCTCGCGGACGTCATCGGCGCAACCGTCGGGGCGTCGAGGGCCGCGGTGGACTCGGGCTTCGCTCCCCACGCCATGCAGGTCGGACAGACCGGGAAGACGGTGGCCCCGTCTCTCTACATCGCCTGCGGCGTCTCCGGGGCCATCCAGCACCTCGCCGGGATGCGGACCTCGAAGGTCATCGTCGCCATCAACTCGGATCCGGACGCGCCGATCTTCACGAAGGCCGACTACGGCATCGTCGGGGACCTCTTCCAGATCGTTCCGGTGCTGACGGAGGAATTCAAGAAGCTCTTAGGAAAGTAATTTTTGCTCTTGCAACAATTGGCCGGCCTCCTGGCCGGCTTCCTTTATAAGACCTACGCCGCCACCTACCGCTACGAACTCCACTTCGAAGATCCCCGGGACCGGAAGACCTTCTTCGATGACCTGAGCACTAAGGAACCGAACCCCGGTGGGAACCTGATCTACGCCTGCTTCCACCAAGACGATCTCATCTGCCTCCCCTACTTCAGCGAAAAGAACATCTGCATCCTCATCTCCCGCTCGAAGGATGGCCAGATCCTCGCCTCGGCCGTGGAGCACATGGGGTACCAGACCGTCCGGGGCTCCTCCCACCGCGGAGGCGTCGCGGGCCTGCTCGCGGGGATGAAGAAGGTGATTGCGGGCCACAAGATGACCATCGCCGTGGACGGACCGAAGGGGCCGATCTACAAGGTGAAGGACGGGATCACCGCCGTCTCGGAGAAGTCGCAGAGGCCCATCGTTCCGGTCCGGGGCTACCCGGAGTGGAAGCACGTCTTCGAGCGGAGCTGGAACAAGGCGACCCTCCCGCTCCCCTTCACGAAGATTCGAATCGTCATCGGGAAGATCGGCTTCTACACCACCGAGAGCCTGGAAGAGAAGATGCGCTCGCTCTAGGATTCGCCCTGGTCCATGTTGAAGGTCTGGCCCTCGAGCTGCAAGAGCTTGTCCGACTGGACCACGGAGCCGTCGCTCGGTTCCTGCTCCGGGGCCGGGTCGCCGAAGTTCCCGGCCTGGATGTCGTAGTTCTCCGCGAGCGCTTCCTGGGCCTGGATGTTCTGGGCCGCGAGGCTGTTCTTGGAGAAGCGAAGCCGCGTCCCCTCGAGGGGGCCGGAGGTCAGAGAAACCATGTAAGACTGGGGATCGACCTGGTAGAGCATCGCCTGCTGGACCTCGCCGTTGTGTTCGTACTCGAAGACGTTCCCCCGCAGTTCCGCGAAGGACAGGGAAAGGCCCTCTCCCTCCGGGAGGGCGATGTGCAGGGCTTCGATGACTCCCCGGCCGGAGGCGAGGTTGCCGCTGAACTGGGTCGGATTGAGGACGCTGGGCCACTTCTTCGGATTGATGACTTCCACGAGATCGAGGGCGAGGTCTTCCTGGAGGACCTCCGGGTCCGCCTCCACCGGCGCGTCCTTCGGGGTTCCCGCCGGCTGCGGCCGCGAGGTCACCGGGAGCTCCGACCGCTTGAGCTTGGTCCACTTCGCGCTGGCCGCGATCTTCCGGCCCTTGATGACGATTCCCTTCTGCTCGTCGATGCGTTTGATGAACCGGTAGTCGGCTTCGGAGATCGAGGATTCGACGTTGATCACCAGGGCGTTGTAGGTCCCCACCAGGATGAAGAGTCCCAGGGCGAGGATGCCGTAGTACCTGATTTTTGAAGTTGAAGCCATGCCGATCCTTTATGCAAAGGAGAGAGCAAGCGGGGTGCCAAGAAGCGAAGAGGTAAGTCCGCGAATCTCGCGCCGGGGTTGAAAAACTTATAGGCAGTGTCGAAGTTTTAGACAGCTCCGAAGCTAGGGCTCCTCGCACCTGCAGTCGTTCTTCGTGAACTTCTTCTGCTGGTCCGCGAGGGCTTGGTGGAGATCCTTCCCGTAGTCAAACTTCCGGCGCCACTTCCCGTTCACGCAGTTGTGCCAGCCGAAGACCAGAAGGTAGGTGCGGGCCCCGGTTTCCCGAGCGCTCACGAGGCACGCGGCCGGCCGCGCGTTGGTCGCACAGTTCTTCTTCGAGAGCTCGGAGAAGGCCTTCTCCGTCGCGGACGGGTCGCCGAGAGCGGACGCGAAGCTCCGGCACTCCTCCGGAACCCGGCGGCCATCGAACTCCTCGAGGAGCCGGGACGGTTTTCCCTCTAGGACGAAGGCCAGCTCCGCGAGGTCCAGGTAGCGGGAGAGCCGGAGGTGGCCGAGGTAGCGCTCCTTCAAGCTCTCCCAGTCTCGGCCCTTCGGAAGTGCGAGCTTCCGGAAGGTCTCGAGGTTCCTCGCGTACTCGTCGTTGACTTCCTTGACCATGGCCCTGGCTTCCGGACCCTGGAGCCGACCCAGGTTCGAGCGCGTGACCACCGTCCCGAGGACGGGAAGTTTCTCGAAGGCCCAGGTCCCCGCGACCTCCGCGGGAGAAAGGGATCTGGTGTCGAAGGTTGCTTTGCAAGTGCAGAGGTCGGTCGAGTACTCGACGGTCCGGGTCTCCGCACCTGCGAGGAAAGAAACGAGTGTTGTGCAGACGGCGAGCGAGAGGAAGAGAAGCCGCACTACTCGGTGACGGGCACGAGCTTCATGTAGTCGTAGTGGGATGAACGGAATCTCTTGAGCGCGATCACCACGAGGTCGGCGATGGGCATCCCGGTGTTCTTGCTCATGAGCTCGAGGTCCTGCACCACTTTCTGCTCGATCTTCACGGTGAGTTCGCGCAGCTCGCCTTCGTTATGTTTCTGAGATTTCATTGTGCACTCCAAATTTTTGTTTTGAATATTTTAGCCAAAATTCTCTTTCAGGTCATCAGGGATTGTTCTTGGCGGAGACGATCTTGAGAGCTCCCTTTTTTCTAAGACTTACCATCGCAAGAGTGATCTCGTGGTCCAGGAGCTTGCAATGCTGGTACACGTCATCTACTTTGTTCCATTCGGTGAGTGTTTCGAGGACCTCGAACTCCAGGTTTGTCACCGGTGTTGAATTCCGAATGAACTCCGGATCGGGAACGACCTTCACCTGCCCCGGTGGCCTGAGCTTTAGGGATTCGCGGTACTGCTTCAAGACCTCGGGTAGTTTGCTCTTGAGGACGCTGAAGGGGTAGTGGATCTGCCGCTCCTTTTCGTCCACGACCTCCGGCTCGACGACGTAGGCGAAGGCCTGGAGGGTGTACTCCTGGATGAGGAGTTGGTAGAAGGCCTTGAGGCCCTGGTGCCCCTGGAACCGCACCTGGATGACGTCACCGTCTTTGAACAGCACGTGGCCCAGGAACTGCCGGGTGGTCGCGGAGAGGAGGTTCACCTTCCCGGTGAACTTCACCGCGACCTGTTCCTCGATGACCCCCATGACCCGCGAGTCCATCTTCCCTTCCTACTTGCTCAGGCCGAGCATCTTCGAGAAGAAGCCCTGCTTCGGCGGAGTGGGGAGTTCCGGATTGAAGAACCCGTCGACCTTTTCGGTGATCGCGGTGTAGGCCTTCCACACCGGCCGATCGCTGAACTTCTCCTGGGCCATGTACGGGAGGCCCTCGTCGGAAGCGGTCCGCAGTTCGATCTCCAGTGGGATCTTGCCCAGGAACTGGGTGTGCAGCTGCTCCACGGCCTTGGCCACCCCGCCCTCGCCGAAGATGTGGTGCTCGGTCCCGCAGCTCGTGCAAATGAACGAACTCATGTTCTCCACCATCCCGATGATGGGGAGGTTCAGCTTCTTGAACATCTCCAGGCCCTTCTTCGCATCGAGGAGGGCCACGTCCTGGGGAGTCGAGATGATGATCGCTCCGTCGACGTGGGCGTTCTGGATCATCGAGAGCTGGATGTCACCGGTCCCCGGGGGGAGATCGATGAGGAGGTAGTCCGTGCCCTGCCAGTCGACGTCGAAGAGGAACTGGCTCAGCACGCCCCCGAGCATCGGCCCGCGCCAGATCACCGGGTCCCCCTCGTTGATGAAGAACCCGAAGCTCATGAACTTGATTCCGTTGGACTCCACCGGGATGATCTTCCTCTCGGAGTTCGACCGCGGCTTCTCCTCCCGCTTCCCGAAGATCATCGGGAGCGACGGGCCGTAGATGTCGGCGTCGATCACGCCCACCCGGTGTCCGCGTCTGGCGAGGCCCAGGGCGAGGTTCGCGGTGAAGGTCGATTTCCCGACGCCGCCCTTCCCGGAGCCGACGGCGATGATCTTCCCGACTCCCGGGACCGGTTTCTTATTCCCCACGGTCCCGTGGCCCGTCTTGAGCTGGGCCGGTTCGGTGGCCGGAGCCGCTTCCTTGGGTGGTTTCTGGTCGAGGGCCTTGAACACGTCCTGGGACCGCGAGGACGTGGTCTTCACCAGGATGTTCTCCCCGCGGACCAGGTCCGCGAGCTTCTCGAGGATCTCCGTCTCCACGACCCGCTTCTCGGCGGGGGAGATCCCGTCGCGGTTGTACTCGGCCGTGAGCCGGTCGCCGTCGAGGGAGACGTGCTGCCACCGGGCCTCGGCCTCGAAGCTCTTCCCCGTCGCCGGATTGGTGATCTTGTTCAAGCGTGCGTTTATCTCATTTATCATGGACCCTACCTGAGCGTTTCAATTGGTTAATGAAGGAATTACCATCTGGTAGAAAATTTGAGAACATTTTATGATCTATTTAAAACCTTTGAATAGGACTAATCATTTGGATTTCTACAAACGGTCCGTTTTTTTAATCAACCCGGCCTTCCAGCTGAAGTTCAGCCTCATCGTCGGCTCGATCATCCTCCTCTCGAGCCTCATTTATCCCGTGATTATCTATGACTTTTTCAACGTCGTCGCCGCCGCTAACCCGCAGCTTCCAC
>SXUH01000432.1 GCA_005791855.1 Bdellovibrionales bacterium | reverse complement strand
ACGAGAGGGGAATGAAGAGGTGGAGATTCTTCGCGCGCACCTTCGGCAGGATCACCGGAAGGAGGAAGAGCTGGAGCACGAGGGTGAGGAGGTTGGTCCAGGTGTAGACCTCTCCGAGGTACGACGTCCGGGCGCTGGTGCTCGCGATCTCCGCTTCGAAGATGAGGTTGAACCGGAAGTCGATGATGCTGATGATGAACTGGGTCATCATGATGATCACTGCGATGTAGGCGACGTACTCTCTCACGCCCTTCAGGTTGATGCTCTCCAGAGGAGAGCTGGACTTCGACCGATCCACGGCCCCGGTGTGGATGGTCGAGGTGAGGTAGAAGATCCCGGCCGGGACGAGGATGAAGAGGATGGCGATCCACAGGACCGGAAGGGTGCCCCACCGGCTGCTGATGAAGGTGGTCGCGAGGCCCCCGAGGATCCCCCCTAGGCTTCCCACGGCGCCGATGGGCCCGACGAGGACCTTGAAGTCCTCCTTGCTGAAGTAGGTGTTGGCGTAGGCCAGGAGCAGGTGCACCTGGATGACGATGTAGATCTCCTTCCAGATGAACGACAGGTACGTGAGGATCTTGCTCCCCTGGTAGTAGCCGACGCAGCTGGCGAAGAAGACCAGCGCGGAGACGGCGGAGGCCAGGAGGAAGACCCGCTGGACCGCGTTCCGGCTCTGGATCAGGTTGCAGAGGTAGACCGAGATGCAGAGGAAGGAGATCGACCCGAGCCAGGCCAGCGGAGACGACTTCGCGCTGAAGATCTCGAAGAAGATGGCCGTGCTCGAGGCCCGGACCATGGGGTAGTTGAAGAGCACGAGGAAGTAGGCGATGAAAAACAGCCAGACGTTCTCTTTAAAAACCGGATCCCTGTCTTTAAAAATTTGAAGGCTAAACATCAGGATTTAAGATACGTGTCGCCCTTCTGGATCTCCTCGAAGTCGTGCTGGTGCTCGAACTGAGAGAAGTCGAAGGACGTGGAGAAGTTCGTTTTCTTGACGTCGTCGCTGCAGAGGAGCTTCATGAAGTTGAAGAACCGCTCCCGGGTGTCCGAGCTCATGAGGTGCTCCATGAGGCAGGAGTCCTTGTGAGCCACTTCTTCGTTCACGCCGATGATGTCCTTCAGGAAGTAGAACAGGAGCGTGCGCGACGAGAGGATCCCGTGGACGGCCTCGTGGCCCGCCGGCGAGAGCGAGAGGAACTTGCTCTCGTCCTCGAGCACCAGGTCCCGTTTTTTCAGATTGGTGAGGGCCGTGGAAACGGAGCCTTTGGTCAGACCCATCTCGAGCGCGATGTCCGTCACCCGGGCGTACCCCTTGGACTCCTTGAGCTTGTGGATCGCAAGCAGGTAGTGCACCATCGAATGAGTGAGATCATTATCGTGAGTATGCTGGACGGCGATTTTCTTGTCTGACATAGCTATAAAGTACTTTTCTCAAAAACCCCAGTCAAACGATAAATATTTGTTGCAGGCTAAATCCAGACTCCCCTCTGAAGGCTTTTGTAACCCACTGATTTCACATCACTCAAAATTGATGTTTTCTTCCCTCTCTTGGACATCTTCCAGGGCGTGCTAAAATACCTCTATGAAAAACATCATCCACGCTCTGGTCCTGCTCAGCTTTTCTCTCTCGGCGTTCTCCCAGGCCACGCTCGATGATACCTTCGCCACCTCCGGGAAGCTCACCGACCAGCAGGCCAACGACGCCAAGAACTTCGTCCACCAGGGTGTGAAGGACAAGGCGATCGAGGAGAATTGTAAGAAGCAGGGTCTCGGAAAGTGCGAGCCGATCTCCGAGGGCGTGGGCCTTGAGGCCATGATCGGAAAGGCCTACGCTGCGATCTTCGGAGGGATGCTCGGAGCTGCCGGTGGCGGGATTAGCCTGAAGGCCAAGACACCCTCCGTGAAGGCAGGAGACCCCAAGCCCGATGCGAAGGCCAAGCCCGACTACTGCATGTACGCGGCCATGGGATACGAAACCATCGGCGGGATGATGCAACAGAACCTCCAGAAGAAAGCCGAAAGCTCCGCCAGCCAGGTCAACGATGTCCAGCTCCAGGCCCTGGTGAGCTTGAAGGAAACCCACAAGGCGCGGAAGAAGACCGCGACCTTCCAGGCCGGGGTCTACGGCGCCGTCTCCGGCTGCTACGTGGCCATGGGCACCTTCGGAGGTGCCGCCATGTCCGACTGGAAGTACATCGCCAAGCTCGGCGGAGCCGTCGCCCTCACCACCCTTTACCTGAAGAAGGCCAAGAAGCACGCGGACGCCGCCAACAAGGTCCAGAAGGTCATCGACTCTCTCCCGAAGACCGGAGACTGTAACCCCTGGACCGGTACCTCCTGCTTCTGCAAGGAGGTCTCCTCCAAGGCCCTCTACCCCGCCGAGTACCAGGAAGTCTGCGTGCTCAACGGTGGGAACTTCGATACTCCCCGGGTGGCCACCGGCTGCGGCACCATCGTCAAAAACCAGGTGCAGTACGATAAGGACTGTAAGTGCAAGCAGACCAACACCTGCTTCCGGGCCTCTCTCAAGGGCTTCGTCCCGAGCTTTCCGCTCGGGAAGAACTTCATGAGCCAGGCCAACGCCGGCTTCGACATGCTCTCCAAGGGTGAGTTCGACGACGCCCTCCTGAGTAACTACTCCACCGATGCGGCCGCCCTGGCGAGCCGGATGAAGGCGAAGGTCGACCCGAACGGCATCCCGAAGCCCAACCTGAGCGACGAGGAGAAGCGGATCGCGGACGGCCTCAAGCA
The DNA here is from genome assembly GCA_005791855.1 of Bdellovibrionales bacterium. Taxonomy (GTDB): domain Bacteria; phylum Bdellovibrionota; class Bacteriovoracia; order Bacteriovoracales; family Bacteriovoracaceae; genus Peredibacter. The sequence goes on along the minus strand of SXUH01000432.1, from coordinate 1,853 downwards.
GTACATGCCGGAGGCCCTGGCCAACGCCGCCGCCGGAAGCCCGGACGCCGGGCCCCCGCAGGGAGGCCTCATGAACGAGTCCACCGAGGCGAGCCTCAGCGGCCTGCCGGAGGATGTGAAGAAGAAGTTCCCCAAGGAGATCGTCGGAAGCTACAACTACGGCTCCTCCAACACGAGCGCGAGCTCCGACGGCGAAACGCTCTCCATGCCGAACTTCGGTGGCCCGGCGGCCGCGAGCGACAGCACGGAGATCGTGAGCTTCGCCGAGGAAGCCGTCAGTAAGGCGGACGTGTCCAGCACGCCGGAGACGCCGATCTTCGACATCATCTCGAACCGCTACCGCCGGTCCGGCTGGGACAAGCTGAAGTAGGCCCTAGGCCTTCTCCCCGAGAGAGTTGAACTGGTCCACCCGCGCCTTGTGCCGGCCACCTTCGAAGGGTGTGGCGAGGAAGGTGTCGGTGATGGCCTTGATCTTTTCCACCGGAGTCTTCCTCCCGGAGAGGCAGAGGACGTTGGCGTCGTTGTGGAGCCGGCTCATCTTCGCGTCGTCCTCGTCCCGGCAGAGGGCCGCCCGGATGTCCTGGTAGCGGTTCGCGGTCATGGAGACGCCGATCCCCGAGCCGCAGAGGAGGATCCCCACCGTCTTTTCCTTCTGCACCTTCTCCACGAGCTTCTTCGCCCACTCCGGGTAGTTGGTGGATTCCGCCGAGTGGGTCCCGAGGTCGACCACCTCGTGGTTGGCCCTCCGGAGGTGGCCCAGGAGTTCGGTTTTTTCGTTGAAGGCCGCGTGGTCGGAGGCGATGTGGATTTTCATGGAGCCATCATCGCGCAGATTTCCTGATCCGGCCACGCCTTATTCGGGACTTAAGCCGGGCTGTAAAATTAACAATGGATGAACGGAAAACGGCAATCTAGGTCATAATGCCGGCCATGAAAAACACCCTCCTCACCAGCTTCTTCCTCGTCTCCTCCGCCCTCGCGAGCACCGGAGACCGGGTCCAGGTTTCGAACAAAGACTTCCCCTACATCTGCAAGATCCTGATCATGCGGGCCGACGTGGCGAGGGTCTCCTCGATCTGCACCGGCACCCTGATCTCCCCGAACCGGGTCCTCACGGCCCGGCACTGTAAGCCCAAGAGCCCGGACCAGCCGGTGGTGGTGGACTGCAACGGCAAGCTGAGCCCGATGCTCGACTGGTCCAACTACAGCACGAACGAGGCCGCCTCGGATGACATCGCCCTCATCTCCCTCGCCTTCCCGATCCAGTCGGACCTCATGTACCTCGCCAAGAGCCGCCGGCACGCCGACGAACTCCTCCGGCGAGACGAGTGCTACATCATGGGCTTCGGGAAGAAGGAGATCATGGAAGCACCGGCACCTGCCGAGTTCAACGGCGTCCGCCTGCAGCAGGCGTCCTTCGAGATCCTGAACCTCGACCCGAGCTTCCTGCGGATGTTCGGAGAAGTAACCTCCAAGCAGTTCGTGGTGAGCGGCTCCCACTCGATCGCGCTCAAGGGAGACTCCGGCGGGCCGGTCCTGTGCCGAGGGGCCGGCGGGCTCTACCAGGTTGCCGTGACCTCCTTCGGCTCCCGGGAGTCCTACCTGGACATCCGAGTCTGGGCCCCGGACTTCAGCGCCCACCCCCACATCGCCCCCGTGCTTCCCTGGTTAAGGTCCAAGCTCTAGGCAAAAAAAAGGGCCCTCGCGGGCCCTTTGGTTTTAGTAGCGGTAGTAGTCCGGCTTGTACGGCCCGGAAGCCGCGACCCCGAGGTACTCCGACTGGTCCGGAGTGAGGACGTCGAGCTCCACGCCGATCTTCTTCAGGTGGAGGCGGGCGACCTTCTCGTCGAGGT
>SXUH01000431.1 GCA_005791855.1 Bdellovibrionales bacterium | reverse complement strand
GGATGTGATGAGGTCGCCGTTGGAGGCGATCCTCCGGCCCGATCTGAAGAGGTTGTTGGCCTTCTCCTGGATGCTCTTCCCCCAGAACTGCTCGAGCTTCTGCCGGATCCGGTGGAAGAATCCGTAGAACTTGTACTCCACGGTGTTGAGCTGCGTGAAGTCACCGAGGGCGACTTCTTCCACGTAGTCGTTGGTGGCGGAGAAGCCCTGGGAAAGCGGGTCTCCGTTCTCCCTGCCCTTTAGCATCTGGCTGGCCGGGACGCGGTCGGGCTTCACGGGAATCGGCTTCGCGGCTTCGATCCCGACGTCCGAGAGCTTCAGGTCCTTCAGGGCTGGCTTCTTCTGTTCCTTGCGAGCTTCCGCGGTCTTCGCTTTCTGCGTGACGGCGGCGTTGCCGAGGCCCGCCCGATTGAAGACGGCGATCTCCTTGGCCACGGTCTGCCGCTCGAAGGCACGGTCCTTGTCACTGAGGAAAGCCTTTTCCAGAGGCTTCTCCTGCGTGGCCGCGTCCTCGGACTGGACGATCTGCCTCTTCGTCGGAGTGAGGAGCGCCGGCTCCGTCGTCGAGTCTTGGAGCTTGAGCCGGATGACCTTCGGGAGCGAGGAGAGGGTCGTCGTGATCTCCTCCCGGATCTTCACCACCATCACCGCTGCGTGCAGGGCGAAGATGATTCCGAGTAAGACGTAGAATGACCTGTTCTCCAGAGAGATGGACCGCATGGGACCTCCGTAGAAGTCCTATCGGAACCGGGGGCCTAAAGATTACTGATTCATGAAATAATCGTCGTCGTCCAGGGTCGGGTTCGCGCCGGGAGTCTGACCATCCTGCTCCAGTAGGTTGTTGTCCGAATTGGGGTCGAAGCCAACCACGTAGGATTCCAGGAAGCCATCGGCGGACTCCGGAGGAAGGGGCTTGCCCGTCTCCTTGTTGATCAGCATGGTGGTGATCCCCTCCGGCATGTTGAACTCCGGAGCTCCGTACTTCGCGATGGCGGAGCTCATGTAGTCCATCCAGATGGGAAGGGCCGCCTTCCCGCCGGTTTCTCCGTAGCCCAGGGGCCTGTTGTCATCGAACCCGGCCCAGGACCCGACGACGAGGTTTTCCGAGAAGCCGACGAAGAGGGCGTCCACGTAGTTGTTCGTGGTTCCGGTCTTCCCGCCGATGTTGGTGCTGAGCTTTCCGGCGGCCGCCGCGGTTCCGTAGAGAGTCACGCCCCGGAGGAGGTTGGTCATGACGTAGGCCAGGCGAGGATCGTAGACCTGGGTTTCGTTCAGGTTGGTGAGGAATGGGTTCTCCTGCTTGTTGACCTCCGGTGCGGCGGCAGACGGGGTCACCGGCTTCGGCTTCGGGATGACCGGTGCTTCGGCGGAAGGGATGGGATAGGACTTCCCCGTCCGGTCTTTGATCGAGGTGATGTGTTTGAGCTTCAGGGCCTTTCCTCCGTTGGGGAAGATCCCGTAGGCCTTGGTGAGCTCGGCGAGGCTGATCCCGAAGGACCCCAGGGATAAGCTCATGTCCCGGGGGATGTCGGCGTGGATGTGTAGACGGGAGGAGAAGCTATGGATCTTCTCCACCCCGAGGTTCTGGACGAGGCGGACCGTCGGAATGTTCCGGCTGACCTCGAGGGCGTTCCGAAGGGTCATCGGTCCCTTGAACTCGCCGTCGTAGTTCCTCGGCTTCCAGCTCAAGGAATCATCCACTCCACCGAGGGCCTGGGGAGAATCCATGAGGATCGAAGACGGGTTGTAGCCGTTCTCGAGGCTCGCGGCGTAGATGAAAGGCTTGAACGCCGAACCCGGTTGCCGCGAGGACTGGATCGCGCGGTTGAACTGGGACTTCTGGAAGTCCACCCCGCCGACGAGGGTCACGATCTCCCCGTTGTGCGAGTTGAGGGCGATGAGGGCGCCTTCGACCTCCGGCTCCTGGTCGAGCTTCCCTTTGTAGAAGAGCTGCTTCCCGAGGAGGCTCCGGAGGCCCGCGTCCTTGTACTTGGCGAAGAAGGCGGAGTTGATGAACTTGTCGGAGCTCTGGAGCTCCTTTTCGATGGTCACGAGGATCACGCTTCCGCGCTTGAGGATCTTCGACGGTGCCTTCTGCGGCTGGAAGTAGACGGGGTGCTCGCCGAACTTCCGCTCGTGGGCCCAGTCGAACTCGCTCTCCGGGATGATGACCCGGGTGCCGGCGATGTCGACCAGGATGGTGCGCTTGAGGTCGTCGGTCTTCAGCACCACGCCGTGGTAGGACCGGTTCGGCTCGAGGAGCTTCGCGAACTCGTCATCGGGGGAGTTGCCGATGTCCACGAGCTTCTTGAACCGCTCGTTGATCTTCTCCTCTTCGTCCTGGTAGTAGGAGAGGCTCTTGTTGAGGGCGTCCTCCTCCTCGTGGAACTCGAACTTGTTCTTCCCGGCGACGGTGAAGGTGAAGTAGGTGGACTGGTCCTTCAGGATCTTCTTCCGCTCGGTGACGAGGTAGTTCTTGATCTCGTCCTCTCCGGCCAGCTGCTGGATCGGACCCTTGAAGCCCTGGCGCTTGTCCAGGTCCTTGACGTGGGTCCGCACGCTCTGCTCGGCTTTCTGCTGGAGGCCCCAGTCGAGGGTCGTGACGACCTTGAAGCCGTTGTTGAGGAACTCTTCGGTGCCCACGGCCTTCATCACTTCCTGCCGAACCCAGTCGGTGAAGTGGCCACCCTTGAGGTCGTTGGGCTTCCGGATCCGCATCTTGATGTCTTCGGCCAGCGCCGTCTTGTACTCTTCCTCGGTGATCTTCTTGGTCTCGTACATCCGCTTCAGGACGTAGTTCTGCCGGACCTTCGCGTACTGGGGGTTGACGTACGGCGAGTACCGCCCGGGGGCCACGAGGAGGCCCGCGACCAACGCGCTCTCCGCGGGGGTGGCTTCCTCGAGCTCCTTGTCGAAGTACCCCTTGAACGCGGCCTTGACCCCGTAGTAGCCGCCGCCGAGGTAGACCTGGTTGAGGTAGAGGTAGAGGATCTCTTCCTTGGAGAACTTCTGCTCGATCTTCCGGGCGAGGAGGAGGTCCTTGACCTTCCGGGAGATGGTCCGTTCCTTGGTCAGGAGGAAGGACTTGGCCACCTGCTGGGTGATCGTCGACCCCCCCTGCACCAGCCGGCCTTCCTTCATGTTGACGATGAAGGCCCGGACGATGCCGTAGTAGTCGATGCCTTCGTGGTTGTAGAAGTTATCGTCCTCCGCGGCCAGGAACGCGTTCACCACCTTCTTTGGCATCTTCTCGAAGGAGACGACTTCCCTCGTCTCCGTCCCGATGTCGAGGAGGACCTCTCCGTCCCGGGACAGGATCTTCGAGTTCATCGGCGGGTTGTAGTCTTTGAGGGAGTTGATCTGCGGCAGGTCCATGGAGATGTAGAAGAAGATTCCCACGAGGGCGCAGAGACCAAATATAAAGAGAACGCTGAGCACAGCGAGCGTTTTCACTAGTCGTTTCAAGGACGGTCCTTAGTTGTGTTCATGCTTATTCTAAAGGAATTTGCGGTTAAAGAAAGACCTACTCTTTATAATCTATTTCTTTGAGGCTATCGCTCAGGATTTTGATTTTCTTCTCGGCGTTCTCGAGGGTCTGGCGGCAGTTCTTGTAGAGCTCGATCCCCTGTTCGAACTTCTTGATGCTCTGGTCGAGGTTCACATCTCCCGACTCGAGGTCTCGGACAATCTTCTCTAGCTCCTTGAGAGAGGCTTCGAAGTCAAAGGTAGAAGTTTTTGCTGGTTCCATTTCCGTCCCGTTATGGCTTTGACACTTTCTTTCGAGCCATTCTCCCACAGTCTCGAGGGCTTAGACAAGGTATCAAGGACTTACTTTGTGCGGAGTAAATTGCCTATGCTAGGTTTCTGTCACCCGGGTTGCTATTATGGCTCACAAGGGCATTTTTTTGCCCGCTCCATCAGGACGAAGGAGTCTATGAGTAACATTTGGGTGTCGTTGTCCGGACAGGTGGCTCAGCAGCAGAAGGTTGAGACCATCGCGAATAACGTGGCAAACGCCAACACGGTCGGGTTCAAGAAGGACCAGCTGGTCTTCAAGGAGCACCTCACGGCCCTCACCAAAGGGGTCGAGGACATCGACATCCCCCGCAAGGAGTTCTCCCCGGCCGACTTCTACCACACCCAGGGCGCGGAGAACGCGATGGTCGCGGTCGACGGGAGCTTCACCATCTTCGAACAGGGGCAGCTGACCCCGACCCACAATCCCCTCGACGTCGCCCTCCAGGGAGAAGGATTCCTGGAGGTCCTCACGCCGACCGGCGTGCGCTTCACCCGGAAGGGGAACCTCTCTCTCTCCAAGGACGGGGAGCTCGTGACGGACCACGGGTACAAGGTCCTCGGGGCCCTGAGCGCAGCTCCGGAGGCCCTCCGCGGGCCCGCCGCCCTCGGCAGCGTCCCGGCGCCGGAGGAGAGAATCCTCCGGGTTCCGACCAACACCAAGCTCACCATCTCGCTCGAAGGGGACGTCCTCACCAGGGACGGGGCCGTGGGCCGGCTCTCGGTGGTCGAGTTCAAGGACCGGCACGCCCTCCGCAAGGAAGGGAACGCGCTCTTCATCACGCCGGACGAGACCAACGTCATAAGAACAGATACGAAAACGACCGTGAACCAGGGTTTCCTCGAAGGGTCTAACGTGAATGCGATCGAAGAGATGTCGGAGCTCATCAAGGCGCACCGGCACTTCGAGTCCATCCAGAAGGCGATCAACGCCTACGATAGCATCTCCGGGAAAGCGGCGAACGACATCGGGAAATTCTAAGAGGGGGATCTAGATGATTCGAGCACTTCACACGTCTGCGTCGGGGATGGCGGCCCAGGAATCGAACGTGAACACGATATCCAACAACATCGCCAACGTGAACACCACGGGGTTCAAGAAGGACCGGACGGAGTTCGACGACCTCCTCTACGAAACCGTGAAGGAAGCCGGGGCGAAGTCCTCCGGGTCCACCGAGTACAACGTCGGCCACCAGGTCGGCTCCGGGGCGAAGGTCTCGGCCACGAGGAAGATCCACTCCCAGGGCTCGCCGCAGATGACGAACAACCCGTACGACCTCATGATCAACGGCGAAGGGTTCATCGGAGTCGTGAGCCCCTCCGGAGAGATGAAGTACACCCGAGACGGGAGCTTCAACGTCGACGCCCAGGGGAACCTCGTCACCCGGGCCGGGCACAAGGTCTTCCCGGGGATCGTCGTTCCTCCGAACATCATGAAGATCAACATCGCCGAGAACGGGTCCGTGGAAGCGTTCACCCGGGACTCCGTCGAGCCGATCAACCTCGGGCAGATCCCCGTCTTCACCTTCGTCAACCCGACGGGCCTTCGGTCCGAAGGCGGGAACATGCTCGCGGCGACCTCCGGGAGCGGCCAGGCCATCCAGAACGTTCCCGGGGATAACGGGTCGGGGATCGTCATGCAGGGGGCGATCGAATCGTCCAACGTGAACGTCATGAACGAGATGACGGACCTGATCAAGGCCCAGCGGGCCTACGAGATGAACTCGAAGGTCATGGGGGTCGCGGACCAGATGCTCCAAACCGTGAACAACATCAGGTAAAATGAAAAAAACCTTCCTCCTTCTCACCCTCCTCTTTAACCCCGTCGCCTTTCCCTGCGAGGTGACCCTGCCGCACCAGCTGGTCATCATGAGGAGTGAGGAATCTACCGCGGCTTCACTCTCGTCCAAGGGGTGTGACGAAGCGGCGACGACGGAGCTCTACCGAACGCTCAGTGGCCTCCAGGGTCGGATCTCCTCGGCGCAGCTCACGGAGCTGCTGGCCGCCAAGGGCCACAAGCTCAGCGTCTCCCCGAACGTGCTCCACGTCCAGCAGCTCGGGAACATCATCAAGGACCAGCTCCCGATCCCTCCGGGAGTCCAGATCAGGGAGATCCGTGCTTCCGCGGCGACGCTCGAGCTCGCCACCAGTGACCGGGTGGAGGTCGTCTGCGCCGACTGCGCCTACGGCGAGACCCAGCCGTTGAACCTCAACATCATTTCCTTCTCCGGCGAGGAGCGATCCGTTCCGGTGGAAGTCGCCTTCAGGAAAGTCGTGAGGTCCTACCGGCTAACGGCTCCGATCAACTCCTTCTCCGACGTCCCCGTGGCCGCGCTCCGGGAGGAGCACGTGGACGCCATCCCCCACACGGATCTCATCACGGACCTCTCGACGCTCCGGTTCTACCGGACGAACAAGCCGCTCAAGAGCGGCGAGCTCCTCCGGAAGTCTGACCTCGGCGCGATCAACCTGGTCCGGGCCGGGGTCAGCACCGAGGTCATCATGGAGAACGAGCTGATCAAGATCAAGACCAGCGGGATCAGCAGAAGTAACGGCTCGCTCGGAGACACCGTCGAAGTCTACCAACCCCAGAAGAATAAAAAATATCAAGGCAAGGTCGTTGATATCAACAAAGTGTTAATCGAACTATGAAAAGCATCCTCCTCCTCTCCCTCCTCTCCCTCGTCTCCTGCGCCGGCTTCGTCGACCGGATCCACAAGCAGATCGATCGCGAAGAAAAGGTGAACGGTAAGCGGCCCTCGGAGCCGAAGGACCGGTTCGCCGCCTACCGGCAGAAGGACCGCTTCAGGCCCGAGGAAGACAAGCGGCCGATCAAGAACCCGATCTCCTACAGCCTCGGGGGCGCCCCGGGGTCGAACCGGGATCAGCGCAGAGAGGGGAAGCGGGCCAACGCCGACGACTTCAAGGACAACGACAACAACGGAAGCCTCTGGTCGAACCAGGGGTCGAGCTCCTCCCTCTTCACCTACCAGAACGACAAGTACGCCGGAGACATCGTCATCATCAACGTCCTGGAGAACCTCCGGAACCAGATCTCCGCGGAGCTGAAGCGGACGTTCCCGGATCGGCCCCGGAGGTCGAAGGACGGGGAGAAGCCCGGGAAGGAAGAGAAGGCGGCCCAGAGTTCCGGCGGCGCCGGGCCGAACGCTCCGGAGCACGAGATGGACATGAAGGTCTACGACAAGATCTCCGGCACCGTGACCGAAGACATCAGCAAGGACTACATCCTCCTGAAGGGCCGCAAGGAAGTCATCTTTAAGAAGGAAAAAAGATCCATCGAAGTCCAAGGACTTGTGTCAAGAAAGGACATCATGGAAAATGATTACGTGAACTCGGACAAGCTCCTCGAGTCCCGGGTCTTCATCCTCAAGGAAAATCAATGATCAAATTTCTTCCGGTCCTCCTCTGTGCTCTCTCAGTCTCGGCCTTCGGGAACGCGAGCCGGCTGAAGGACCTGGTCACCGTGAAGGGCGTCCGGGAGAACCCGCTCATCTGCTACGGCCTGGTGATCGGCCTCAACGGAACCGGCGACGGCGGCGGAGAGATCACGAACACCTCCCTGAAGAAGATGTTCCAGACCCTGGGCCTCAATCCGCAGAAAGAGGTGACCTCGAAGAACGTGGCGGCGGTGATCGTCACGGCCAAGCTCCCGCCCTTCGGGAGGTCCGGCCAGCGGCTCGACGTCTCCGTCGCCTCCATCGGCGACGCCTCCTCCCTCGCCGGCGGAACCCTCCTCGTCACTCCCCTCAAGGCCGGCGACGGCCAGATCTACGCCATGGCGAGCGGGTCCCTCTCCGTCGGGGGCCTCGAGCAAGGGAAGCGGATGCCGACCTCCGCCCGGATCCCGGACGGCGGGATCATCGAGAAGGAACTCGAGCTCGCCTTCAACGACAAGAAGGCCATCCGGATGGCGCTGAACAACCCGGACTTCACCACGGCCGCGAGGATCGAGAAGACCATCAACCAGGAGCTCGGCGGGAAGTACGCCACGGCTTCGGACGCGACCACCATCGACGTGATCATCCCGACGTACTACGAGCGGAAGGTCGTCGAACTCATCGCGAACATCGAGAACTTCAAGGTCGTCTCGGACGCGCCGGCGAAGATCGTGATCAACGAACGGACCGGGACCCTGGTGGCCGGCGGGGACATCGTCCTCAAGCGCTCGGCGATCAGCCACGGGGACCTGGTGGTCGAGGTGAAAGGTGGATCGGAAGGTTCGGGTTCTAAGGCCCTCCACTTCATGGACCAGACGACCACGATCAACGACCTGGTGAAGGCCCTGAACGCCCTCGGGACGAAGCCGGAGGACCTGATCTCAATCTTTCAAGCCCTTAAGCAGAACGGCTCCCTCCTCGCGGAGATCGAACTCATCTAGGTCCACTCTGGCCCCGCCCCTCTCCCGGATGCCCCGAGGGACAAAATTTCCTAGGGGCGCTTTTTTCTGACACCCCTACTCTAAAAATGCTACAATTTCCTCAGACCTCATCAGGAAGATGGGGGCCCAGGACACCAGGACGGTACGTTGAACATCAAGCCCACAGCCCACTCACTACCAGTCAAGCAGGAAAGGACGAGTCCCGTCAAGCCGTTCGAGGACGTCGCGGAAGGCATGGAGGCGAGCTTCACCTCCCACATGCTCGCGGAGATGCGCAAGACGGTCCCGAAGGACACGCCGGACTCGACGGCGACGGCGTACTATAATTCTTTGCTGGATTACGAAAGAGCCCAGACTATGGCAAAATCAGATAGCGGCCTGGGGATCAAGAAAGTCATCCTCGACCAGATCGTGCCAGAGCACATGAAACACTACCTAAAGGCGCAAGCCCCGCACACGGAGACGAGCCAAGGACTGGCCGGCTCCATGAAGGAGAAGACAAATGAGTAGCATCGACACCCGATCGGCGTTCTTCCCACGCAGCCGTTCCGCGCAGGCCGAGGCCGCCAAGACGGCGCAGACGGAGGCCCTGAAGAAGAACAGCATGGAGCGAGCCGCGGAGCTCTCGGAGAAGACGGCCTCGGACGCGAAGGTGAGCATCCCCGACGGCATCAAGGACTTCTCGCGGATCAAGAAGGCCGCGCTGAGCGCCCCGGACGTCGACAACTCGGAGAAGATCGCGCGGCTCAAGGCCCAGATCCAGGCCGGGACCTACGAGATCGACTACGATGGCCTCGCGGACAAGATCCTCACCACCGAATACTAAAGGCCCCCGATGGAAAAATCTATGGACGCGAAGAAACTCTACTACCAGGCCGTCATCGGCGTCTGGGAAGGCTTCTGCCAGCTTCATAAGGATCTCTTCGACCTGACCTGCGAGGAGTACCTCACCCTCCTCGAGAGCGACATCGATAAGCTCGAGACCATGCTCCCGCTCAAGGAAGAGCTCATCCGGAAGATCGGCGAGCTCGAGCGCGAGCGGAGCGAGCTCATCGACCGGCTCAACGACGCGAACCTCCTCCCCGCGAAGGTCCGCAAGGCGAGCGAGCTCCTGGGCGCCTTCTCCGACCTCGACCAGCGGTCCGGCGTCCCGGCCCTCCGGAACCTGAACAGCCTCCTCATCGACATCATCGAGAAGATCCAGGAGCAGAACAAGAAGAACCAGGTCTTCCTCAACAAGGCGATGCTTTCCCTCCGCGAGATCAAGCAGGGGTTCACCGGGAAGAAGACCTACTCAACCTACGGCGCCGACGGGCTCACCCGGACGCTGAACAGATAGGGGCGAACCAGACTTGGCAGATCTATTAGGCATTGGAAAATCTGGCCTCTTCGCAGCGAAGCAGTCGATGTCGACGACCTCGCACAACATCGCCAACGCCAACACCGAAGGGTACTCCCGCCAGGAAGTCCGCACGGAGACCGGGCCGGGCCTGCCGGAAGGCGACTACGTGATGGGGACCGGGGTGGAGATCCAGAGCATCAAGCGCTCCCACGACGAGCTGGTGGAGAAGAAGCTCAACACGTCGATCACCAACCACAAGTTCAACGAAGAGCGCACGCTCCAGCTGAGCCAGGTCGAAGACATCTTCAACGAGGTGAACTCCGAGGGGATGAACAAGGTCCTCAACCGCTTCTTCAACGCCTTCCGGGAGCTGGCCAACCAGCCGGAGAACGAGACGGTGAGGAACGTCGTGAAAGAAAACGCGAAGATCGTCGTCGGCGACTTCCACCGGATCCAGAGCAGCCTCGACGACGTCCGCGCCAGCGTGAACAAGAAGCTCACGCTCACGGTGAACGAAGTCAACATGCTCACCAAGAACATCGCCAAGCTCAACAAGGAGATCAACATCGAGGAGGTCTCCGGGGGCATGGCCAACGACCTCCGCGACCAGCGGGACCGGGCCCTCCGCACGCTGACGGAGTACTTCCCGATCTCCACCTACAGCGACAACCAGGGGCAGTTCGTCGTGAGCATCGAGGGCGTCGGATCCCTCGTCGCGGGCGGGATCGCCCAGGAGCTCGCGGTGGGCTCCGCCGTCCAGCACGGGTCGACCTCCGCCGACAAGGGCAGCGTGGAGATCTTCTTCGCCGACAGGCCCGCCATCAGCATCTCCGAGCGGATCAAGGGCGGAACGGTCGGCGCCCAGCTCAAGACCAGGAACGAGGAGATCGTGGGCCTGGAGAAGCAGATCGACCAGCTCGCCCACGGCCTCGTCCTCGCGACGAACGCCATCCACCGGCGCGGGTTCGCGAACCACCCCGTTCCGGTCGACGAACAGGGCAACCCGGTGCCGAACGCCGCCAGACAGAAAGTGACGGGGATCAACTTCTTCAAGGAACCCCTCGACCTGAACCGGGCCGCGGAGTACATCCAGCTCTCGGACGAAGTCGAGAAGGACTCGAACAACATCGCCACGGCCCTCGAGGCGAACAAGCCCGGGGACAACCGGATCGCCATCGCCATCTCGAAGCTCCAGCACGAGAAGGTCCTCGCCGGAGGCACGACCACCTTCGAGGAGCAGTACCTCAAGTCCGTCGGGAACATCGGCCTCCAGGCCGGGAAGTCGAAGATCGAGGGCGAGCAGTCCGCGGGGATCCTCGCGCAGGCGAAGTCCTTCAAGGAGCGCCTCGCGGGCGTGTCCCTCGACGAAGAGGCCGCGAACATGGTGCGGTACCAGAACGCGTACGAAGCGTCGGCGAAGGTCATCAAGGCATCAGACGAAATGTTCAAGGCAGTCCTGGGACTGCTTTCATAGGGTAAGGTATGAGCAGGGTCTCTGAAAATTCTTCCGTCAACTCGATCAACTACGCGGTCGGGAAGACCAAGGGCAAGGTCGAGGACCTGCAGATGAAGGGCTCGACGCTCAAGCGGATCACCAAGCCCTCCGACGACCCCGTGGGGAACATCGACCTCCTCGCGATCCGGTCCCAGAACATCGACGCCGGCCAGTACCTGCGGAACCTGAACTTCGCGCAGACCCAGCTCTCCTTCACCGAAACGGTGATGGAGGAGATGACGGACATCCTCGTGAAGGCGAAGGAGCTGGCCATCGGCCAGTCCTCCACGCTCTTCAGTCCGGAGATCCGGGAGGGCGTCTCGAAGGAGATCCACCAGCTCCGGCAGCAGGTCCTGAGTCTCGCGAACAAGCGGATCGGAAACCGGTACCTCTTCGCAGGCCAGAAGGTGCTCACGAGGCCCTTCGACGC
>SXUH01000430.1 GCA_005791855.1 Bdellovibrionales bacterium | reverse complement strand
GAAGATCTCCCGCTTCGAAGACCTCTACCGGCTGAGCTCCTTCGGCTTCCGGGGCGAGGCCCTGGCGTCCATCGCGGCCATCTCGAAGGTCCACTGCGTTTCCAAGACGGCGGACGCCGAGGCTTCGGAGATCCGGATCGAGGGCGGAGAGGTCACCTTCCAGGGCCACCGCCTGACGAGCTCGGGTCCCGGCGGCACCGAGCTCGTGATCCAGGACCTGTTCTACAACACGCCGGCGCGGCTGAAGTTCGTCCAGTCCCAGCAGGCGGAGAAGCTCTACCTGAAGAAGGTCATCTACTCGTTCGTCTTCTCCCACCCGGAGATCGAGTTCCACCTGAAGCTCGACGAGGGAGACCGGGAGATCATCCCCGCGCACGCGGACCTCCCCCAGCGGCTCCGCTCCCTCTTCCCGAAGGCCCAGGGCGCGCTCCTCCGCACGCAGAGGTTCTACGAGAACACCGAACTGGAGCTCACCGTCTTCCCGGGGAACCTCAAGGGTCCCCTCAAGTGCCAGTACATCTTCATCAACGGCCGCTACGTGCTGGACAAGCAGCTCACCCGGGTGGTGTGCAACGCCCTCCAGGCGACCTTCGGCACCGACGACTTCCACTACTTCGTCTTCTTCAACCTCCCGGCCGATGCCATCGACGTGAACGTGCATCCGAACAAGACCGTCATCAAGTTCCTGGAGTCCTCGAAGCTCCTGAGCCTCCTCACCTCCACCGTGAAGGAACTCCTCCCGAGGACGCCGGCGCCTCCGGGGGATCGGGCGACGGAGGCTCCGGCCAGCCTCTCCCTGGACCCGCACGGGGAACCCGCGCCGCTGATCCAGGGTCGGCAGGAGTACAGCCTCGAGGGTTTCTTCTCCCCCCACGGCCTCCCGCCGGAGACGCGGGACGATCTGCTCTGGATCGATTCGTTCTTCCTCCTCCGGCGGGACGAGAGGTGGACGGCGGTGAAGGCGCCGAAGCTCCTGGCGGCGTTCTGCGAGCGCGGTCTCCTCCGCGACTCTCCTTCGATCCCCCTCCTCGTGAGCGAACCCTTCCCGGCCAAGGGCGTGGCCCCGGATCGGATCGCCGAGCTGCAGCGGGCAGGTCTTGAGCTCGAGTTCCTCGGGACGGAGACCCTGGTGCTCCGGAGCATCCCGGAGTGGATGAACGGCTTCCCGCTGAAGGAAGTGGTCACCCGCCTCCTCCGGAGAGAGGGCTTCGACGGGATCTCCACGTCGCGCTCGGACTGGTCCCGGGCCACCTGGGAGGAGATGTACGCCTCCTTCACCCCCGAGGAGCTCCTCCGGAGCAGGATCGCCACCGACCTCTCCGCCGTTCTCCGGGAGAAGCTCGGATGAAGGTCGTCGTCGTCTCCGGGCCCACCGCCACCGGAAAGACCTCCCTCGCGGTCGAGCTCGCGGGGAAGTTCTCCGGAGAGGTGGTGAACTTCGACTCCCTCCTCCTGTACAGGGAGATCAACATCGGAACAGCGAAGCCCACGCTGGAAGAGCGCCGCTCGGTTCCCCACCACATGATCGACGTGCGAAGTATCTCGGAGCCCATGACGGCCGCGGACTACGCCCGGGAAGCCTTCGTCGTCATCGAGCGGCTCCTCCGGGAGAAGACGCCGGTGTTCCTCGTCGGCGGAAGCGGGTTCTACCTCCAGGCCCTCCTCAAGGGGATGTACGAGTCCCGGACCACGCCCGCGGACATCCTGAAGAGATCCGACGACCTCTTCTCGTCGGAAGGCATCGCACCTTTCCTGGAGATCCTCCGGACCTCGGACCCCGGGAGCTACCGCCGGTACCACGAGAACGATCACTACCGGATCCGGCGCGCCGTCGAGTACTTCTGGTGCAATGGCCAACCGATCTCCCTGGCCCGGGGGAAGAAGGATGCGCTCAACGAGAAGCTCGGAGCGCCCACCATCCACGGGTGGGAGACCCTCCACCTCCACCTGGACCTCCCGAGGGACGAGCACCTCGGAATCATCCGGAAGAGAACCCGGGACATGATCGACTCGGGCCTAGAGCAGGAGGTTCAAGGCCTTCTGTCCTCCGGGTTCACGGGGACGGAGAAGCCACTCCTGAGCATCGGCTACAAGGAGACCATCCAGTACCTCCAGGGTGGGATCCGGACGCCGGAAGAGTACGAAGAGCGGATCGTGATCTCCACCAGGCAATTGGCCAAGGCACAGAGAACTTGGTTCAACCGGGACCCGGGGAAGGAGACGTACCACCCCCTCCGGCAGAGAGATGAGATCCACAGAAGGGTTGAGAGCTTCCTAGGGCCCGGGCGGCCAGCCTAAGCAACCGATTTCCCAAGACCAAATATCTTTAGACTAAACCACTTAGGTATTCCTATGGTTTCGCCGATAGAAATCAAGACACAAATTTAAGCAAGGTTAACCATGAGACTGCACGTTTCACTCATCCTCTTGTCACTGGCGTCCGCGGCCTACGCGAACAACGTCGAGAAAAAGGCCAAGAGCAAGAGTGCTTGCCGAGGAAAGATCCTAAGTTTCGTCACCCCCGACGAGCTCATCGAGGCCCTTCGGAAGGACCCGGAGGCCAGCGAGGAACTCCGGCGACAGCTACTCTCCGATCCGGCGAAGCTCGACCTCGCCGTCGCGGGCATGATCTACGGCAAGAAGATCCCACCAGAACTGAAGGAGCCACTGAAGACCTTCCTCCGAATCCCGAACCTCGGCTGGTCGCCGGAGCTCGAGAAGCTCCGGGCCTCCATCCTCGCGAAGGTCGACAAGAAACAAATGCTCACCGACCAGGAGGCCCAGGCGATCAG